>CALDNY010000323.1 GCA_937914685.1 uncultured Kordiimonadaceae bacterium | reverse complement strand
CAACCTCTATGACGCTGAGAATTACCGTCCTGATATAAAGAATATCTTGGGCAGACCTATGTATTTATAAAAGTATTTATAAAAGTATTTTTACAAATTACCTTAACTGATCCAATTTTTCATCATCATATATTTCTTCTGTTTTTATGACGAAAAACAGCTCGTTGCTTCTGACGGACCTTCTGAAATAATCAACATTTTGACCCAGTAGATTGTCGATCATCATGCTAAAGGCACGACCAAAAGAAACATCAAAGAAACGATATTCCGTATCAGGACGCAGGTCATTCATGGCATCAAGTGCTAATATTTTACTTTGCTGATCTGCCGTGGACAAAGGGTGAGAATATATTTTGGAAAAGTAAAAACTATTTCGCGGCGGCATAGATATAACCGAGCCCATTTCACCGTAAGGATAAAAATCATAAAGCAGATGATTTGTATAAAGATAAAGCTCGCCATCTTTTTTGCCAATTAATTTTATGGCCTCTGCTAATGCATGAAATGTATATTTGTGATCGGGGTGACTATCTAAAGAAGGAAGCGGAGCGACAATTATATCTGGTTTAATAAGCTCTAATAAAGTGGCCATATTTTGTACAAGCGACGTCCAATTTGCCGTACCCGTTAAATGAGCGGCTAAGCTTGATGTATTTTGCGAACGGAAAATATTAATGTCAGAAGTTTTTGTATAAAGTCCTTCGGTGATTAAATCTGGATCATCCGCCATTTTTTTTAAAGTACCATCAAAAAAGCCTAAATTTAAAATCCGTTCTGGCAATATGCCACCGAGCATTGGAACCGTCAGGCTATTCCATGTTCTGACTTGGCCTTTCTTTAAAAATTGCGCTACTTTATTCTGATATATTTCGTCGTAATTAGCAGGGCCAGCCTCGCCCGCGGTTACCGTGACCACATAGGTGTCTTTATGACCGTTATAAAGGCCAAAAGCCGCAATTTCCGCATCATCGGGATGGGCCGCAAAAATCAACACTCTTTTATTTGCCAGCGGTTGATTTTCCATTTGGATAAATTCAATTTGCTGATCATCAAAGCTCGCGTGGCTACCGGTGAACTTTATTTCTACGCCCTTATCACAGAGCAATTGGCTAATATTTATATAGCGCGTGCCGCGAGCGCCATGTTCAAAATATTGTCTTAAGGATGTTTTGCCGTCGGTAATCTCAACACTTGGCTGAGAAAACCTTCCCATTAATGTAGTCTCTATATCCATTTTAACAAATGATGTTTGCTCCTCACTATTTTTAGCGGGCAGCAGGAGACGATTATTTTTTAATTCTAAAATGGTGGTCTTGCTATAATCGTTCTGAAAAGTAAATTGATAATTCAATGCCACATCATAATGATATATTGAGGCCCTCATGTAAGATATAATCGCCAATGAAGCGACAATGATAATTGAAAATATAATAAAATAACGACGCAAAGTCATATAAATCCCCATAAAATGAAATTAACGAACCACATTTTGAATACGCTAAATCAAATTGCATAATCAGTCACGCTTTTTATAGACAAAATAAAAGAGGATAAAATTTAGAAAATTGGAGCGGGCGAAGAGATTCGAACTCTCGACATTCACGTTGGCAACGTGATGCTCTACCACTGAGCTACGCCCGCACATCCCATAAGGATCACAACTAGATTTTTGTTGTGCGGCGGATAATACGCAACAATTGGTGAATTGCAAGTCCAAACTAAAAAAAAATACCTTTGAACAATTCAAAGCCACAGGTTATAAATTTCCCAATCTAAGTGCCTTTAATTTCAAGGAAATAATATGGCCGCTACCGAAGCAGAATTGTTCAGTTTATTAAAAGAATTAGAGATTGAAACGACAACCTATCGCCATGCGCCTCTCTATACAGTAGAAGAGAGTCGCGATTTACGCGGTGAAATTTCGGGTTGCCATTGTAAAAGTCTTTTCCTAAAGGACAAAAAAAACAATTTTATTCTGGCGGTAATGCAAGAAGACAGACGTCTAGATATGAAGGCACTGTTTAAATCAGGCCTGCTTAATGTGGGGCGCCTAAGTTTCGCTAGTGCAGAACGAATGATTGATATGCTGGGCATATCCCCTGGCTCCGTAACGCCGTTTTCACTGATTAATGTTAAAATACCTGAGCTTATTGTGGTGTTGGATAAAAGTATGTTAGACCACGATTTCCTTAATTATCATCCGCTTCATAATGAGGCAACAACCACCATCGCCCGCCAAGATCTGATTAAATTTATCAAGCATTTTAACTTTGATCCGGTTATTATAGATTTCGACCAACTTTAAAGAGTATTAAGATGCAAAATACCAATTCTATAGACCAAATGATTGTCAATGTTGATATGTCCAACTTTGTAGCAGAGGTCATTGAAAAATCAATGCAAATTCCCGTGATCGTCCAGTTTTGGGCCGCAAGGAGTGAGCTTTGTCAAACTTTAGGCCGAACCCTTGAAAAGGTTATTACAGAGGCGGGGGGAGCGGTTAGGTTGGCCAAAGCCAATGTCGATGAAAACCAAGAAATTGCCGCCCAAATGAAAATTCGTTCTGTGCCGACCGTAGTTGCTTTTGTTGAAGGTCGTCCTGTTGATGCTTTTGCGGGCGCTAAATCAGACAGTGAAATTCGCGAATTTTTGACAAAAATCGCTCCAGAACTTGGCCCTTCTGACATTGAAAAAATCTTAATATTAGCCGATGAGTTGCATGACCAGAAAAATTATCAAGACGCTAGCACCGCTTATTCACAGGCCTTACAGCTTGAAAGTGATAACCCACAAGCGATCGCAGGTCTTGCGCAATGTTTAATTCAGATGGATGATTTGGAAAATGCCGAGCATATTTTATCAAACCTCACGGACAAACAAAAAAATAATCCCGCCGTCTCTGCCGCCTTGGCGCGACTTGATACTGCAAAGCAAATCGGCTCCCTAGGCGATCTCGATACTCTTAAATCCGCCGTAAAGAAAAAACCAAAAAACCATCAGGCCCGATTTGATTTAGCACTCGCCCTGTGGGCTACTGAGGCTCGTGATGAGGCCGCCAATCAATTAATATCGATCATAGCTACCGATAAAGAATGGAACGATGATGGCGCACGAAAACAATTGCTTAAATTTTTTGAAATGGCAGGGCCCATGGACCCCTTTACGGTCAGTGCGCGGCGTAAACTTTCCAGTTTGCTTTTTTCATAATGAATGAATTTAAGCCGACAAGGCAAAATATTGATAAATTATTGATGAGGATCTAAAGATGCCTAAAGCTCAAAAGGATAAAGATATTAAAATAAACTACGGAAAATTAGATCCGCGCTTACTTGATATCTTAGCCTGTCCAGTAACCAAAAGTCCGCTTACTTACGATGAAAAAAATCAGGAACTTATTAGTATAAAAGCGAAATTAGCCTTTCCTGTACGCGACGGCATTCCCATAATGCTAGTCGAGGAAGCCCGCGAGATAGAATAATTTATTCATTCTGTGGTTTTAGGGGGTGTTATTTTTATGGCTTCTGCTTCGATGACGATATTTATATCGTCGGCAATAAAGGCCAGCATTTTATCCATTCCCCATTTTGATCTTTTTATGGATGCTTTAATAGAATATCCAGTGCGTATTTTATTTAAAATTGGGTCCATGCCTCTTTTATTAAAGCGTACATTAAGCATCACTTCTTTTGTTTTGCCAAGCATGGTTAAGTTGCCCTTAACCTCTGCTGTGTCTTTTTCAATTAACTTAATATCTGTGCTTTCAAAAATGGCTTTAGGGTATTTGTCTACATAAAAAAAAAGTTCGCTTTTTAATTGCTGATCAAGGTCATCGACCCCACTTGAAATACTTTTGGTATCTATTGTGATATAAATTTTACTTTTGTCAGGCTCATCAAAATTTATATCAACCGTGCCTTCAAACTCTTTAAAATTGCCGATGGTTCGGGAAAATCCCATATGACCAATATACCACATGATATTGGTGTGGGTTTTATCAATTTGATATTTTTCAATTCCCACAATTTCTTCAACTGCAAAGGCCTGAGTGGCTAACAGCAGCGACTGTATATATAAAAAACATATCAG
>CALDNY010000322.1 GCA_937914685.1 uncultured Kordiimonadaceae bacterium | reverse complement strand
CGAACATCTTGCAAACAAAGGTATAAACTGTATTCAAACTCGCGAGCCGGGCGGTTCATCTGGCGCAGAATTAATCCGTGATTTGCTGGTTAAAGGGGGCACAGATAAGTGGAGCCCCATCAGCGAAGCTCTGCTTCACAACGCCGCTAGGGCCGAACATCTACAAAGCACAATATTACCCGCTTTAAAGCAAGGCCAGTGGGTCATATCAGATCGCTATATCGATAGCACCTTAGCCTATCAAGGTTATGGACAGGGAGTGGAGCTTGAAACTCTTTTAAAACTTCATAAAATCAGCACAGATGATTTCTGGCCCCATTTAACCATTATTTTAAATGGCCATGAATTAGGGCGTGCCAAAGCCCGCGAAGATGAAAATTCTGATAAAGAAGACCGTTATGAACGCATGGGCGAAGATTTTCACAGCAAACTTCAATATTCTTTTTTAGAAATAGCCAAAAACTATCCAGATCGCTGCATTGTGGTAAGCGCCGAAGGAAGCATAGATCAAGTCGCCGCACGGATATTGGATATTGTTAGGGAAAAATTTAAACTAAAATGACTTATGTTTTTAAAATAGCATTATTTTTGATATCATTAGCGCTCTTAAATGGCTGCGCTTTTGGGCGAACGGATTGCAATAGTTTAACCAATGATCGTGCTGGCTACCGATTATGCAATGCTAATCAAGGTAGTGAAATTTCCCAATATGAGCTTGGCGTCGCCGCTTATGACGCCAAAGATTATAAAACAGCCTTAAAATGGCTTAAACGTGCCGCCAACCCCAGACAAGAGCAAAATTATTCCGATCTATTTTCCAATGATAACAACAAGTATCCTAAAGTTATTCCAGAAAATAACCTCCGTATCAGGCCTGGTCATAGCGGCGCCCAAAGTTTGCTGGCTCGTATGTATAAAAATGGTATTGGTGTAGAAGTTGACTTAGAACGCGCCCAATATTATCAGCAACTCTATAAAAAATAATCAATATAGCCATAGCCATTCAAATCCATTTAATGTTACATATAATTCTATATTAATGTAATTTTTTGGCCTCTATACGAAAATGGAAATTGACGATACATCACACCCCTGCATGAGCAACAACCTTATTGGGCACGAAGGGGCAGAACAGCTCTTTCTCGATGCTTTTAATGCGGAGAAAATTCACCATGCGTGGATGGTAACAGGCCCTAAAGGCATTGGCAAAGCAACCCTTGCCTATAAAATAGCGCGCTTTTTATTAAATACTCCTCCCCAATCGCAAATGGAAGATAGCTTATTTGGCGATCAGCTTGAGCCAATTGTTGTGACAGACTTAAATACTGATTTTGAAAGTTCGGCCAACCGACTTATTAGTGCCGCCAGCAATCCAGATATGATGGTCATTGAGAAGAGCGAAGACCCTAAAACTGGGAAAATGAGAAATAATATTTTAGTCGATGATGTACGGAAAATTAATGAGTTTTTCCATAAAACATCATCCCAAGGTGGTTGGCGCCTAGCCATAGTTGATACCGCCGATGATATGAATAGAAACGCCGCCAACGCCATTCTTAAAATACTTGAAGAACCGCCCAAAAATTCTATTTTAATCATTCTTGCCAATGCGCCCGGTAAATTATTGCCAACCATTAAATCCCGCTGTCGCATGCTACGTCTAAGCCCCTTAAAATCAATAACGGTTGACCAAATTTTAGAACAAAAATATCCTGATATTGAAAAAAATATTCTGGACGGCTATGTCAGTATTTCGAACGGTAGCCCCGGTTACGCTGTATCGTTGATTGAACATGAGGGCTTAACTCTATATAGTGAAATGCTTAATTTATTATCGACCATGCCCGATATCAATGTACCGCTTAGCCATGATTTCGCAAACGCCATTACCACAAAAAAATCAGGTGATCGTTTTTTGCTGTTTTCGGAAATGTTATCACAATTTATTAATCGTATGATCCGCCATGTCAGCTATTTAAATACCGATCATACTCACCGAATGGCTCCCGCTTTAAATGGGGAGTTTGAATTAATGGAACAAATGGGAGCAATAATAGCCCTTGATCAGTGGGCTGAGCTATGGGAAAAGATATCGCAAAAAATAATTACAACCAATTTATTAAATATGGACAAAAAACAAACAGTGATCGACATTCTCAATATGATTAATTCATCATTACGCGTTAAATAAACAAGAAAGAATAAACTTTTAATGTCAGGTAAACCCGCATTCTATATCACGACCCCAATTTATTATGTCAATGATAAACCACATATCGGCCATGCCTATACCACACTTGCTTGTGATGTGATCGCGCGCTTTAAACGCCTTGATGGTTTTGATGTAATGTTCCTAACGGGGACGGATGAACACG
>CALDNY010000321.1 GCA_937914685.1 uncultured Kordiimonadaceae bacterium | reverse complement strand
TTTCAGTAAGGGTCTAATGTATATATAGGAATGTCATAGATCATAAGGAATAGCACATGACTATATCATATAATGGCGACAAAAAAATAAGAACAGCAATCCTTGGTGCCAGTGGTTATACAGGTGCGGAACTGATCCGACTTTTAATGCGCCATCCTCATGTGGAAATTGTCCTGTTAACGGCGGACCGTAAGGCAGGGCAATCTATTGATAAGGTTTTCCCTCATTTAGGAGGGCAAGGGCTTCCTGATCTTATGGCATTATCCGATGTGGAATGGGCAGGATTGGATATTGATGTTGTCTTTTGTGCGCTTCCTCACGCCACATCGCAAAAAATCATAAAAGGTATATTGCATGAAACGGGTCATGGTTTCATTGATGAAATGGTGATTGAACAACCAGAGGATTACGCCAATGCCATTAAAGGCAGCGTTAAGGTGATAGATTTAAGTGCGGATTTTAGACTTCGTGATGCTAAAATATATAGCCAGTGGTACGGCGGCGAACATAATGCCATCAGCCTTCAAAAAGAAGCCGTTTACGGCCTGAGTGAACATTATAAAGAAGAGATCAAAAAAGCGCGTCTTGTGGCGTGCCCCGGCTGTTATCCAACGGCGGCACTGCTTAGTTTAATTCCGCTGTTAAAAGAAAAAGCAATATTAAAAGATGGCATTATTATTGATGCAAAATCTGGGGCGACCGGGGCGGGGCGTTCATTAAAAGAAACAAATCTATTTTCTGAGGTTTCAGAAGGCTTGCATCCTTATGGCGTCGCCTCTCACAGGCACGCCCCTGAAATTGAACAAGAATTAAGTAAAGCATATGGTGATGATTTATTAGTGACATTCACTCCTCACCTAATCCCCATCAATAGGGGCGAATTAGAAACAATCTATGTTAATTTAGAGCAGGGAAAAACCGCAAGCGATCTGCGCTCTATATTAAACAAACAATATGCAGATGAGCCGTTTATCAGCATCCTAAACGAAGGATTAGTCCCCTCAACCAGCCAAGTTCGCGGATCAAATAATGTTGTAATCGCGGTATTTGATGATCGGGTTGAAAGTCGCGCTATCATCATTGTCGCCATTGATAATCTGGTTAAAGGATCATCAGGCCAAGCCATTCAAAATATGAATTTAATGTTCGGTTTTGATCAAACATTATCCCTTGAACAAATGGCACTGTTTCCATAGAACGCTTTACCAACCATTGCAACGTTGCCAATTTTCGGTAATTTCATCGCTGCCGTCCACTATGTTATAATGATCGTAGGCGGCGGCGGTCATGCAGGAATGGTTAGGGAGTATCCGTAGTTTAGTGCCGATCGGGTAATTTTCAAAATTGACAGTGCCGTTTTGCGTGGTAATCAGGCCATGTTCTTGATTGGCGCCTTCTACTCTTAATTCTTCGATGATTGTGCCGTCTATATCCGCGACAAGGCCGTACCCACAGTCAAAATCAGTGCCGCGTGTGCTTTGATCTTTGGAAAGCGCCATGCCACCTGCGTCTGTGATTAGGCGGTTTTGATTTTTTTTATGGCTGATTACCGTGCAAAGAACGCTTAAGGCGATGTCACTTTTATCACAAACACCAAGTCCTGCTTGAAAGACGTCCTGAAAGACAAAAACACCTGCGCGAACCTCTGTTACGCCGCTTAGGTCGCGGGCAAATGTGGCGGTTGGGGTTGAGCCGCAACTGACGATTGGGCAAGGAAGGCCGGCGGTTTTGATATTTTCGGCGGCGCTGGTGATGGCCTTGCGTTCCTGTTCTGCCATTTGGATTAACTCTTGCTCTGAACCACAAGAATAAGATTCTCCCGCATGAGTTAAAACGCCGACCATCTCAGTCCCTTTTCCCTGATCCAAAGCGCGGGCCACATCAATCACCTCTGTGGCATCGGCCGATAGGCCGGCCCGATGCATGTCACTGTCTATTTCGATCATAACTTTGAAAACACAATCATTTTTTACGCCGTAATTGCTGATCTCTTGAGCCACAATAGCATCATCAATGATCAATTTTAAATCAACTCCAGTATCCATGATTGCCTTGGCGCGGGTTAATTTATCAGGAACTATACTGACGGCGTAAATAATGTCTTTAAAACCTGCACTTGCAAAATATTCGGCCTCTTTTAAAGTTGATACAGTGATAGGGCCCAATTCTCCACCGCCGCATAGAAGGGCAACAGGAACCGATTTTGAGGTTTTAACATGAGGGCGCAGAGTGACGCCAAGGTCATTTAGATGATCTTGCATACGGGCAATGTTTTTAATTAATTTTCCTTTATCAAGGATCAGACAAGGGGTATAAAGATCATTAATGGTCATAATATTTTCTTTCTTGCTTAAATTTTTCTTTAGAGTTGCTCTGCCACATGCTGGCCAATGGCGAGGGACGCTGTAAGGCCGGGGCTTTCGATGCCAAATAAATTGACTAAGCCCTCTACGCCATGATCTTTTGAGAATTGAATGCCAAAATCTGCGCCCTGCTTTGATATTTTGGGTCTAATACCTGCATAATCAGCGTTTAACTTACTTTGGTCAATCGTAGGATAATATTTTTTAATGATTTCTATAAATTTTGTTTTAGAAGAAGATGTTACCTGATAATCTTCATGTTCTATAAATTCCACATCGGGGCCAAATTTAACGGCCCCTGCCATATCAAAAGTCAAATGAATACCAAGACCACCTGCTTCTGGTAGGGGATATATCAAATGATTAAAATTGCATTTTCCGCCGTAAGAAAAATAGTTTCCCTTGGCCAGATAAAGACTTGGGATATGGTTTTTATCTAGGTCAGAAATCATATGGGCAATTTTTATTGCCCCTAATCCCGCCGCATTAATAAGAATTTGGCAATTAAGCTGATAGTTATTATTTGTGGTGATGCAAAAGCCAGAGCTTGTTTTTTTTATGTCGGTGACTTGACTATTATAAGCAACCATCCCCGATGAGTTTTCCACGTCAGTCAACAGAGATAACATATAGTCATGGCTATTGATAATACCACTGGAAGGGGAGAGAATGCCGGCAATGGCCTTAATATCCGGTTCAAAGCTATTACATTCTTTTTCAGTTAAAAGTTGTAAATCATTGACGCCGCATTGTTCGGCATTAGTTTTTATTTGTTGTAATTTTGAAACTTCTGAATTGTGGCTGGCGACAATTAATTTTCCACATTGATTATGGCCGATATTTCGCGTCTTAACATAATCATATAAAGCATTTTTGCCAGCGATGCAGAGCGATGATTTTAACATGGTCGGTTCATTATAAATGCCGGCGTGGATAACTTCGCTATTGCGGGAGCTGATAGCCATGCCGAAGTTTTTTTCGGCTTCTATGATTAATACTTGTTTTCCTTTGAGGGCGAGGGATCTAGCGATGGCAAGACCGATTACGCCAGCGCCAATTATAACGATGTCAATATGGTCTTTCATAATTGTTATTTCTTTTTTCTTTCCAAGCTAAAATGGACATGTTATAAGGTATCATCTTTGAAATTAGAGTATAGTTTTATATTCATTAAAAAAATAGTTTAAAAACGATTTATGGGTATTTTCAAGGAAAATTTGAGCTATGCTCAATATCATGGGATTAAATTTAAAGGATTATGAAATGAATAAGATTAAGGGACAAAACCGTAGGAATTTTATGAAAACTGTTGGGATGACTGCTCTTATGTCGGCGGCAGCATCAAGCAATTCATTTGCCATGGGTCAATCGCGCAGTAAAAGGTCAAAATATAATTTTGACGAAGTTTATAGCCGTATCGGTGTTAATAGCGTCAAATGGGACAATGCCATTAAACGTTATGGTCGGGAAAATATCACTATCCCTATGGGCATTGCTGATCTGGACTTTAAACAACTTCCTGAAGTGACAAAGGCTCTTAAAAAACGCGCTAATTATGAAAATTATGGTTATGAGACTATTCCTGATAGCTATTATCAAGCGATTATTGACTGGAACCAAAGCCGTTATGGTTTAGAAGTGAAAAAAGAATGGATTAGAAATTCATCAGCTTTGAAACCCGGTATGATTTCATCAATGCGCGCCCTTAACCCAGTTAAAGGTAAAGTAATTCTGCAAACACCAACATATAGCGGTTTCACAGGCGCCATTCATAAAGCGGGTATGCGCGTTGAAATGAACCCTATGAAGAAAATTGATGGTCGTTGGCATATGGATCTTGAAGACCTTGATAATCGTCTTGATTATGAAACAAAATGTTTAATTCTTTGTAATCCTAATAACCCATCAGGCGAATGTTGGACAGCGGACGAGCTTCGCGCGTTAGGTGATGTTTGTATGCGTCACGGCGTGACTATTCTTGCCGATGAAATTCACTGTGATTATGTTAATAAAGGTCAGAAGTTTACCCCTTATGCATCAATCGGTGATAAATATGCAAATAGCAGCATTTCTTATCGTTCTCCAAGTAAAACATTCGGGCAGGCTAACCTTAAGGTGGCTTATTTCTTCACTCAAAACAAAGATTTAATGAACGCGACCATGATCGGTGGCGGTCATGATACGGGTTGTAATGCTTTTGGTCTTATTGCTTGTGAAACCGCCTTTAGAGAAGGCGCACAATGGGTTGATGAAGTTACAGACTATGTTGATAGTAACTTTGATTATGTTGTTGAATATATCAATAAAGAAGGCAACATGCCAGGCGTCGAATATTCAAAACCAGAAGGTACTTACCTTGCGTGGCTTGATTGTAATGGCATAATGGCAAAAGTGGTCACACCAGAATACCGTAAAGCTTATCATGAAAAAATGAAGGCAGCAGGCAGAAGACATTCTGGTCTAACACCTGAAATGGCATTGGGCGAATGGATTGTTGAAAATTCAGGCGTTGAATTAAATGCCGGTTCATCATACGGCATCGGCTCTGATGGATTTATGCGCATGAACGTCGCTATTCCTAGAAAACATCTTACAATAGCAATGGATAATTTAAATAAAGCGTTCAAAGCCGCTTAAATTAAAATAAATGAAATGCTAGAAAAGGCGGTTCCTAACGGGGCCGCCTTTTTTTATGAAAAACCTCTCTATTGATTGTCTCCTTTTAAATAATTTGTTTGAAAGCCATTTAAAAGCTACAGTAAATTATCGGCTAGCCTAGGGGAGAAATATTAT
>CALDNY010000320.1 GCA_937914685.1 uncultured Kordiimonadaceae bacterium | reverse complement strand
GCCGAACCCACTACATCACCGCCACTATCGCCTAAAAATAATGCTGAAGGGTTAGAGACTTCCTGAAGGCCAAGGTCGCTCATCTCAAAAACGCCAATTTCATCAGTGCCACCAAAACGGTTTTTGACAGCGCGTAGAATTCTAAATTGGTGACCACGGTCTCCTTCAAAATAAAGCACCGTATCAACCATATGTTCCAAAACCCGTGGTCCTGCGATTTGTCCATCTTTTGTCACATGACCCACTAACAGCACGCAAACATTTTTCTTTTTGGCAAATCCAATAAGCTCTTGGGCGCATGTTCTAACTTGGCTTACTGTTCCTGGGGCCGATTCAATAGTATCCGCATACATGGTTTGAATACTGTCAATGACCACAATATCAGGGCATTTTTCATGGCTTAATGTGGCTAAAATATCCCGTAAATTGGTCTCTGCGCCAACGGATACTGGACTATCTGATAATCCTAATCGTTGGGCGCGCATACGCACCTGCGCTTCTGATTCTTCACCAGAAATATAAACACAGTTCAAACCATTTTTAGCCAAATTACTGACCACTTGTAATAATATAGTTGATTTACCAATGCCCGGGTCACCGCCAATAAGAACCGCCGAGCCGCGCACTAAACCGCCGCCTGTGACCCTGTCAAATTCATTCATATTGGAAATCATTCGTGGTAATGGCGCATCTTTGCTCATAAGGCCGCTAAGCTCTATGATATGGCCTTTGCTGTTTGATGTTTTGCCGAGCCCTGTGGGCGTGCCGGTAGCGGCTTCCTCAGTCAATGTGTTCCATTGACTGCATCCTTCGCATTGGCCCATCCATTTATTATAAGTGGAGCCACAGCTATTACAAACATATAGTCGTTTTGCTTTTGCCATATTTAAAAATCAGCTAACTTTTAAGTATTTCCATTTTAATGGGGCCTTCGGCCTTACCATTTATGAATTGTTCAATATATTCATTGCCACTATGGTCAATGTCTTCTTTTTTACCGGCCCAAATCATCTTACCGTGATAAATCATTGATACATGATCGGCAATTTTACGAACACTGGCCATATCATGGGTAATGGTTAATGCCGTAGCGCCCACGTCTTTCACGCATTCGACAATTAATTCATTAATGACATCGGCCATAATCGGGTCCAAGCCCGTGGTTGGTTCATCAAAAAAGATAATATCAGGATCAGCGGCAATAGCACGGGCAAGGCCGACACGCTTTTGCATTCCCCCCGATAATTCCGCAGGATTTAAGAACGCTACATCGGGAGTAAGGCCAACACGGCGTAATTTTTCAATGGCAATCTCTTGGGCGTCTTTGCGGTCATACAGCCTTTGCGCGAGAAGACCAAAGGCGACATTTTCCCAAACAGGAAGACTATCAAAAAGTGCGCCTCCTTGAAAAAGCATGCCAAATTTTGTCAATATTTCTTTACGTTTTGCGCCGCTGATACCGATCATTTCAGTGCCATCAATTTTAATGCTGCCACTATCGGGGATTAATAATCCTAAAATACATTTCAGAGTAACCGATTTACCAGAACCCGAACCACCAATAATAACCATGCTTTCGCCTGCCAGCACATCAAGATCAATACTATCAAGTACCACTTTAGGGCCAAAAGTTTTACGCAGTGCTTTAAGACTTATTTTTGCTGTATCGCTCATGATGAAAAGAACATCTCCGTCACTACATAATTGGAAAGCAAAATCATAATACAGGCGGAAACCACGGCATTTGTTGTGGCAATGCCAACGCCCTGTGCGCCGCCGCGAGTGTTAAAGCCGTGATAACAGCCCATCAGTGCAATGAAGAAACCAAATACTGCCCCCTTGGTTAAGCTGGCAGCCACGTCAATGACTTCAAGAAAATCCATTGTTGCCTTCATATAATTGCCGCTATTATAACCAAGTTTAGAGGTCGCTAATAAATAACCGCCCATGACACCAATAGTATCGGCAACAACCACCAACATTAGCGGCACCATAATGATGGTCGCTAAAATTCTTGGGGCTATTAAATATTTAAAAGGATCCGTCGATAAAGTGGTTAAAGCATCAATTTGCTCTGTAACCCTCATAGTGCCAAGTTCGGCGGCCATAGCCGCACTGACGCGCCCTGCAACAATTAACCCGCATAATGTGGGGCCAAGCTCGCGAACAATGCCAATAACAACAATGATCGGTAGGGTGCTTTCAGCGTTAAAACGTGAACTTCCTTCGGAGATATTAACCGCTAATGCCGCCCCGGTAAATAATGTGGTTAAACCGACAACGGGTAATGAATAATAACCTATATTCATCATTTGCTTAAATAATTCACGGGGATAATAGGGGGGCGTTAACATATGCGAAAAGGCAGTGACAGCAAAAATGCCAATTCGCCCCGCCGCATCTAAAAAAGAAAAAACAATCCGCCCAATAACGGCTAAAAAATTCATTAAGTATCCGCTTCTAATTTATAATTTCTATAAACTCTATCTCGCACAGATGTTAACAGTTCATAATGCCCTAAGGTAGAGACTTCGGACGCCATTTCAAGTGTAATATTTTTACCGATCAATTCTACCTCATCTTCTGGCATTAATTTGTCAAATTCATGACCCGTAATGTCAATGGCAATCATATCCATAGAGACTTTGCCGATCACCGCAACAATTTGGTCGCAAACAAAAACCAATCCCCGATTATCATTCAATTTTAAATATCCATCCGCATAGCCCACATTTATTAGGGCGATTCTAGAAGGTTTTTTTGCTGTCCATAGAGCGTTATAACCCACTGATGATCCTGTTTCAAGATGGCGAATTTGCAAAATTTTACCCATTATTTCAAAAACTGGTTTTATACCTTGGGGCAGGGCTAAAGCGCGCGGATTACCGCCGTAAAGCATTATTCCCGGGCGTAGCAGATTAAAATGATAATCTTTACCAAGATATATTCCCGCAGAATTACAAAGACTTGCCGGCACATCAGGTAAGGCGTCAGTAATTTTTTTAAATTTATTGAGCTGAATTTTATTATCAGCATCATCAGGCAGGTCAGAGGCAATCAAATGGCTTAATATCAGCGCTAAATTCAAATTAGTTTCTGAGTTTAAAAATTGCTCGGTTTGTTGATCGCTTAAGCCGAGCCGATTAATGCCTGTATCAAAATGAATGGCGCAAGGCTCAGCTTTGCCCTGCCACATTTTAATTTGAGATAAATCATTTAAAACAGGGCGAATATTATGGTCGAGATAACACTCAATTTGATCAGGGAAAAGCCCGTTAAATACATAAATAATAGCGTCTTTTATAGAAGACCTAAGTGCCACGGCTTCTTTTAGGTTGGCGACGAAAAATATTTTACATTTTGTATTATGAAAAATCGCAGACGCCACATGTTCCAGACCCATACCATAGGCATTAGCCTTAACGACAGCGGCACAATCCGCACTTGAAGAACGGCCGCTAAGTATTTGATAATTATTAATAATAGCATTTAAATCAACATTAATAACTGCTGATGAGTTTTGCAAAACATCTTGCGCAATCATTATTTATATTGATCCGGGAAATGATCGTCGCTAAGGGGAATATCACTGAATTTAGTAATCTCAGCCTCAAATCTAAGGTTGATAATGCCGGTTGGGCCGTGGCGTTGTTTACCAATGATAAATTCCGCCCTGCCAAAAAGCTGTTCACCTTCCTCTAACCAAATTAGATGTTCAGAGGTGCCTGGATCTGGTTCTTGTTGTTGATGATAATATTCTGGACGATAAACAAAGGTCACCATATCAGCATCCTGCTCAATAGTACCTGATTCCCGAAGGTCAGATAATAATGGACGTTTATTTTCCCGACTTTCAATACTACGGTTTAACTGAGAGAGAGCAACAACAGGAATTTTAAGCTCTTTGGCTAGCCCTTTAAGGCCACGGGTAATTTCTGAGACTTCCTGAACGCGGTTTTCAGCACCTTTTCCTTTTGAACCTGTGCCTCGCAACAATTGTAAATAATCAACAATGACAAGTCCAAGTTTATGTTGACGTTGCAAGCGTCTAGCGCGAGTGCGTAGGGCACCGATCGTTAAACCTGCCGTATCATCAATGAAAAGCGGCAAGTCTTCTAATTCACCGGCGACACGCGCCAGTTTATTGAATTGCTCTTGAGTAATTTTCCCCTGACGCATATCTTGAGACGACATACCGGCCTGTTCCGAAAGAATACGGCTTGCTAGCTGATCTGATGACATTTCCAGTGAAAAGAAACCAACCACAGCCCCTTTATTATCCTCGTGAGAAATTCCAAGTGCCGCATCATGTTTATAGGCTTTTGCTGCATTGAAGGCGATATTGGTGGCAAGGGCCGTTTTACCCATGGCTGGGCGTCCTGCTAAAATCAATAAATCCGACTTATGAAGACCACCAATTTTATTATTAATACTTTCAAAGCCCGTGGTAATCCCCGCAAGCCCGCCTTTACGTCCGAGAGCATTTCCAATGACATTAACCGCGTCGATAGATGATTTCTTAAAATCCTGAAAACCACCTTCGGTCGTGCCATTATCGGCCATACTATAAAGTTGTTTTTCGGCCTCTTCGATTTGTTCTTTTGAGGTTTCCTCAACATTATAATCGTAGGCTTTATTGACAATATCTGTACCAAGATCAATCAGATTGCGCCTTACCGCATCATCATAAATAAGCAATCCATAATCAACCGCATTGATGATGGTAATGGCCGAGGCCGCGAGCTTAGATAAATAGAGTGCCCCGCCAACTTCTTCTAACAATTTTTCTTGCTCAAAAAATGGCTTTAAAGTCACAGGCGTTACCAATTGGCCTTTTTCAATCATGGTTATGCAAGCTTGATAGATTTTATTATGAGCAGCATTTGCAAAATGATCAGGCAACAAAAAGTCCTGAACTTTTTCCATGGCATCATTATTAACTAAGATTGCCCCCAAAAGTGCCTGTTCAGCTTCCAAATTATGAGGAATTTTTTTAAACAAAACACCTTCGTCTGTACCAAAATCTTCTGGTTCATTATCCTGTATTGGTATTTCTGAATAATCTGACATATTTTTGCTCAAAAAGTTTTACATCAACTGTGATGACAATATAGCGACAGTATATTGCAAATGTTGTCAATTGTGCAACGATTAAAAAAGGGCCAAACAAAAAAAAGGCGACTTATAAAGCCGCCCTTTTTCAAAACTTAATTTAAAAAATTATTCTGATTTTTCTTCTTCAGCAGCTTCTTCAGCTTCAACAATAGCGATTTCTTCAACAGCAGCAGTCACTTCTTCAGCAACAGCTTCTTCATCTGTATCAGTCGCAACAGCGTCTTCTGCATCTTCTTCTTTTTCAAAGAAATCTTCAACAGCAAATTCTTCTTGCTCAACTTCGGCATCTACGTCGCCGCCTTGAGTTTGAATTTCGGCTTCTTCAGTGGAGCGTGCAATATTAGCAACAATTTTAATTTCCACTTCAGGATGAAGACGAACAACAATGTCATAAAGACCAAGAACTTTAAGGGCACGGTCAAGAATGATTTGGTTTTTATTAACAACAAAACCAATGTCAGCCAATGCCACGCTCACGTCGCGCGCAGAAACTGAGCCAAAAAGTTGGCCACTTTCGCCAGCTTGACGAATAAGAATGACTGAAACATTAGTCATTTTTGCGCTAACAGCTTCGGCTTCTGATTTAGCTTCTATATTATGGGCTTCAATATCTTTACGTTGCTCTTCAAAGACCGCCATATTGGCTTTAGTCGCACGAAGTGCTTTATTTTGTGGTAAAAGATAATTACGAGCAAAGCCGTTTTTTACGGTAACAACATCGCCAATTTGGCCGAGTTTTGCTACGCGTTCAAGTAGAATGATATCCATTTTTCAATCTCCCTATTGAGCAACGTATGAAATCAAGGCCAAATTACGAGCGCGTTTAATTGCCTTGGCAAGTTCGCGTTGTTTTTTGGCTGATACAGAGGTGATACGGCTTGGTACAATTTTTCCGCGCTCTGAAATATAACGTGTAAGCGTGCGCACATCTTTATAATCAATCACTTGTGCGTGACTACCAGAAAAAGGGCACGTTTTACGACGACGGAAAAAAGGACGGCGTTGTTGGCCGTCATCGTCTGATGAAGAACGATCTGATGAAGAACGATCTGATGATGGTCTATCGCTACTCATTAATATCTCTCCTTAGGTTTATAATCTTTTTTGTCGTTATTATAATCTCCGCGGGGTGGGCGACTATCACGTTCTCTTGAACGAAGAACGACACTATCGCCTTCTTCAAATTCTTCAACGCGAATTGTCATGTAACGAACAACATCTTCGTGAAGACGGGAGTTACGCTCTAATTCAGCGATAGCAACATGGGGGGCATCAATATGCATGTGAACATAATGGCCTTTTTTATATTTTTTAATTCGGTAAGCAAGAGTACGAAGGCCCCAAGATTCAGTCTTGGCAATTTTTCCACCATTATCGTTGATAATTTTAGTGAATCCATCTGTAATCGCATCAACCTGTTGAGGTTGGATATCCTGCCGCGCGATATATGTGTATTCATATAAAGACATTTACGGTAATCTCCAGTTTGTTAAATTTATATCGGGGCAGCGGACGAATATCAAATTTCTGCATTACATCATTAACCGACATTTCTCACGAAGCCTTAAAAACCTCATAAGAAGCGCGCAATATACATGAAAAACAAGGGAAGGCAAGCGCTTTAGTATAAATATTTGCACCAAGTTATCTTGACAGTTATATCTCATTTGTTATGACTTGTTAAAAGCCATTAATAACCCATTTTAATTTCAAGGAACATTTTTAATGACAAGCGCATTTATATTCCCAGGCCAAGGTAGTCAAGCCGTTGGAATGGGCAAAGAATTAAGCGATAACATGCCCGTGGCAAAAGACGTTTTCGAAGAAGTAAATGATGCACTTGGCCAAAATTTATCGACCCTTATGTTTGAAGGCCCTCTTGAAGAACTTACTTTAACTTATAACGCACAACCCGCCCTTATGGCCACCAGCATGGCGGTCATGCGTGTTTTAGAAAAAGATTTTGATATAAAATTATCCGATGTTGCCGCTTATGCGGCCGGGCATTCCTTGGGGGAATATTCAGCATTAACCGCCGCCCAATGCCTTAGCCTCACCGATACGGCAAAATTATTAAAACTCAGGGGCGAGGCGATGCAACGCGCTGTGCCTGTTGGTATTGGTGCAATGGCCGCGATCATGGGTGCACAATTTAATATAGTAGAAGAAATCGCAAAACAGGCTTCCTTGGATCAAATTTGTACTGCCGCCAATGATAACGCCGACGGTCAAGTTGTTATCAGCGGTCATAAAGCCGCCGTTGAACGGGCCATGGAAATTGCAAAAGAACGTGGTATAAAGCGAGCTATTTTATTGCCTGTTAGCGCTCCATTTCATTGTCCCCTTATGCAACCTGCCGCCGATGAAATGGCAGAGGCTCTTAGCAATGTTACATTTAATACGCCGCTTATTCCCATCATTACAAATGTCAGCGCAGAACCGCACTCTGATCCTGATATATTACGAAATATGTTGGTTGAACAAATCACGGGACGGGTCAGATGGCGCGAATCCGTATTAAAAATGGTCGAACTTGGCGTTGATCAATTGATAGAAGCGGGCAGCGGAAAAGTATTAAGCGGACTTGCCAGACGTATTAATCGTGATATTAATGCCGTAAGCTTGCAAAGTCCTACTGATATAGAAAATTTTGCAAAAGAATTAAAAAAATAGAATTTGGAGAGAATTGTAATGTTTGATTTAACAGGTAAATGTGCCCTAATCACGGGTGCCTCTGGTGGTTTAGGAGGCGCCATTGCCCGGACCCTTCATAAGGCCGGCGCAAAAGTCGCTCTTTCTGGCTCGCGCCTTGAGGCTTTGCAAAAGCTTGCTGATGAATTGGGCGAGGGTGCCTATGTTGTACCTGCAAATTTGATGGATCCAGATTCCGTAAAAGCACTACCTAAAGCAGCGATAGAGGCCATGGGAAGCATTGATATTCTGGTCAATAATGCTGGTATCACTCGTGATAATATCTCCATGCGCCTAAAAGACGAAGATTGGGATGATGTGATGCAGGTTAATTTAAAAGCGGCCTTTATCCTCTGCCAAGGCGTGATGCGCACCATGATGAAAAACAGGACCGGGCGGATCATTAACATCACATCAATTGTCGGCGTGACAGGAAATCCAGGGCAAGCCAATTACGCCGCATCAAAAGCAGGCATGATCGGCATGTCAAAAAGTCTAGCCCATGAACTTGCCTCAAGAAATATTACCGTCAATTGTATTGCCCCTGGTTTTATCGAAAGTCCCATGACAGATGAACTTAGTGACGATCAAAAAAATGCGCTTTTAGCTAATGTTCCTGCGGGACGACTTGGCAAGGCCGATGAGATTGCCGCGGCTGTATTATACCTCAGCAGCGACAGTGCGGACTATGTTACTGGACAAACTTTACACATAAATGGTGGCATGGTAATGATTTAGAGCTTGGCAATACCTATTTAATTGTGTTAGGAAGCCCCAAACTCTATAAAGAGTGGATAAATATATTTAACAGAGGCTTTAACAAAAGCCGTTTTATTTAAGGAATATGAAATGAGCAATGTAGCTGAGCGCGTCAAAAATATTGTTATTGAACATCTTGGTGTAGAAGAAGATAAAGTTACAGATACTGCAAGCTTTATTGACGATCTTGGTGCTGATAGCCTTGATACGGTTGAACTAGTGATGGCATTTGAAGAAGAATTCGGTTGTGAAATTCCCGATGATGCCGCTGAAAAAATACTAACTGTAAAAGATGCTATTGACTTCATTGAAGCGAATGGCTGATTTCAGAGTATTCCTCTGAACAAATTTTAGACCGCGAATCATTTTACCTAATCTATCAGATAAAATGATTCGCGGTCTTGTTATATGCGCTAATTTTAGGTAGCATCATGCTTCCTAACAAATAAAAAAGGTTTAAAGAATGAGACGAGTTGTAATAACTGGCCTTGGCCTTGTAACACCACTAGCTTCAGGACTTGAAGAGAGTTGGAAAAAATTAATCGCTGGAGAGTCCGGCGCGGGTCCCATCACAAGATTTGACCCCACAGGCCTATCTGCTCAAGTTGCCTGTGAAGTTCCCCTTGGTGACGGTACAAATGGTACATTCAATCCTGATGATTGGATGGCACCAAAAGACCGCAAGCGTGTTGATGATTTTATTCTATACGGTATGGCCGCCGCTGATATGGCGTTTGCTGATAGCGGTTATAGCGCAGACACTCTAGAAAAAAAATGGCGTACAGGCACTCTTATTGGTGCGGGCATTGGAGGTCTTCCGGGAATTGAAGCCGAATCCATCAATATGCATGAAAATGGTGTGCGCAGAGTTAGTCCACATTTTATTCCACGTTGCCTTATTAATTTGGTTTCAGGCAATGTTTCTATTCGTCACGGCCTTATGGGGCCTAATCATGCGGTGGTTACCGCGTGTGCCTCTGGTACTCACGCGATTGGTGATGCGGCGCGCCTGATTGCTCTTGATGATGCTGATGTTATGGTCGCTGGCGGCGCAGAAGCCGCTATTTGTAAAGTTGGTGTGGCTGGATTTAACCGGGCACGGGCTTTAAGCACTCATTTTAATGAAACACCATCTCGCGCTTCGCGTCCTTATGACCGCGACCGCGACGGTTTTGTTATTGGTGAAGGTGCGGGCATGGTGATCCTCGAAGAATATGAACATGCCAAAAAACGCGGCGCAAAAATTTATGGCGAAGTTGTTGGTTATGGCCTTTCTGGTGACGCCCATCATGTTACGGCACCATCGCCCGACGGCAGTGGTGGTTACCGCGCTATGGCAGCGGCGTTTAAACGTTCTGGCTTATCACCAAGTGATGTGGGTTATGTTAATGCTCACGGTACATCAACACCGCTTGGTGATGAAATTGAATTCAATGCGGTAAAGCGTATGTTTGGCGATGCTGCAAGTTCGGTTGCTATGTCATCAACTAAATCTTCGATCGGCCATTTGCTTGGTGCGGCGGGGGCGGTTGAGGCCATATTCAGTGTTCTTGCCATGAATCGCGGTGAACTTCCACCGACCTTAAATCTGGATAATCCCTCAGACGGGATCGAGGGTATTAATCTAGTGCCTCACGAAGCCCAACAAAAAAAGGGTATTAAAGCGGTTCTTTCCAATAGTTTCGGATTTGGCGGCACTAATGCTTCTATTATTATTAAAGCGGTATAATCTTAACGATGCACGGCATTAAGAAATATATTATATTACTGATATTTGGCAGCGCTGCATTTGCAGCGCTGTTTTTATATCTGGGCTACAAAGAATTTAATCAGCCAAATTCTACGCAAAAGCAAAGCGTTATTATAATTCCTACTGGTCAGGGTCTTATTCGTACCTCAAGGCTATTATATCAACAAAAAATCATCACCAATAAGGATGTTTTTAAAGGGGGTGTGATGCTGATGGGCCAACAACGAAATTTAAAGGCCGGCGAATTTCTGATTCCTGCTGGTTCCTCTATGCAAAATATTTTGGATATTTTAGTTAAAGGCGAGGTCATTCAACATAAATTAACCATCGTTGAAGGATGGACAAGTTGGCAGGTCGCTCAATATCTAAATTCATTAGAAAATTTGACCGACAAAATAGAAGCCCTGCCCATAGAAGGCAGCATCATGCCCGAAAGCTATCTTTATACTCACGGTACAAGTCGTTATGATATTTTAATGCGGATGCAACAAAAACAACAAGATTTGCTTGAAATATTATGGAGAGGACGGGCTGCTAACCTGCCCATACAAAACATCGATCAAGCGGTTATTTTAGCCTCGATCGTTGAACGGGAAACGGCTGTACCAGAAGAACGCGGCCATATTGCCGGTGTTTTTATTAATCGTTTAAATAAAAACATGCGGCTTCAATCAGATCCAACCATCATTTATGGCATTGACCGCAAAGGATTTTTAGATCGCGGTTTAAAAAAAAGCGAAATAGGGGATAAAGAAAATCCCTATAATACTTATCAAATAAAATCGCTGCCCCCAACCGCCATCGGTCACCCCGGTCACGCCTCAATAGAAGCGGTGCTTAATCCGATGGCAACAGAGGATATTTATTTTGTGGCTGACGGCACGGGAAAACATGTTTTTTCCAAAACACTAGCCCAGCATAATAAAAACGTAACAAAATGGCGTAAAATTGAAAGCAACCGTAAGTGATTTTATTTTTTAGGCATTTTGCGAAAAACTGCTTCAAGTAAAAATTCGGGCAAAAAGCGTACCATAGAACCCATGATGATTTTCATCTGCCACGGGAATGTTATTCGTCCTTTATTTTTTGCCAAACCATGTCTGATAATTTTTGCCGACTTTTTTGCATCCATCAAAAAAGGCATGGAAAATTTGTTTTTTGCCGTAAGGCGGCTTTTGACAAACCCAGGACAAATCACATTAATTTTAATGCCCTGATGATGATAAAGCCCCCGCAAAGCTTCACCATAGGCCTTGACGGCAACTTTACTTGCCGAATAGGCTGGCGATGACGGTAATCCGCGATATCCTGCGATTGATGAAACAATGGCAATTTGTCCTTGATTGCGCCTTTTCATTACTTGCAAACTTGGGTGCACTGTATGAAATACGCCGTCGACATTAATTTTGAAAATATCTTTAACATGGCGGCTTAAATCTTGGTTGGCAGGGATAGAGCTTGAAATTCCCGCATTGGCAATAACCAAATCAAGTGACGTCACGGCGTCGCATTCCTCAATCCATTGTTGCATTTTATCTTGGTCACTTACATCAATTATTTTCTCATAAACCAAGGCGCCGCGCTCAATACAGGCAGATTTAACAGCTTTCAAACGTTCTTGATTGCGCCCACTTATAAACAATGTGACGTGAGCTTCAGCATAATCCAATGCTAGTGCTTCTCCAATACCACTACTGGCTCCAGTAATAAGAATGGATTTAGGGTTTTTCATATAAGGAACTTCCTGCTATATTTACTTCAAATTAAAACTAACAATAATGAGTATTATGACTTTATCAAGTATGACAGGTTTTGGCCGCGCCCAAGGCCAAATTGAAAACTATAGCTGGGTCTGGGAAATCAGAAGTGTAAATGGCAAAGCAATGGACGTGCGTATGCGCATTCCATCCGGGCTTGATGCCTTTGATCAGCATATCAAAACAACCTTAAGTAAGGTTTTTTCCCGTGGCAGCATCAATGTGTCTTTGCAATTACAAAAAGACAGCTCAGAGGTTGACGTAAAGGTCAATGAGGGCGCCCTTGATAAACTTATTAATATTGCCAAACAGGCTTCGCAAAAGCATGATCTTCCTATGCCTTCGATTGATGCATTATTAGCAATCCGTGATGTGGTCGAAATTAGCACAATGGAGGAGGACGCGCAAAAAATTATCAACCGTGATCAGCAGTTAAAATTATCTTTAGAGGATGCCATTGCCGCTCTTAAAAAATCACGCGAAGAAGAAGGCGCGGCTACTTATATAATGCTTAAGAATATTTTAGATGAGATTGAACGATTGCTTAAAGAAGGCGAGAAAATTGCCGCAAAACAACCAGAACTCTTAAAAAACAAATTTCTAGCTAAAGTAAATGCTCTCATTTCTGATATTAAAGGCTTTGATCAAGATCGCGTTACCCAAGAAGTGGTTATTCTTGCCACAAAGGCCGATGTTAAAGAAGAAACAGACCGCTTAGTGGCCCATATTGCTTCTGCAAAAAAATTACTAAAACAAAAAGGCCCGGTTGGCCGCAAATTAGACTTTCTTACCCAAGAGTTTAACCGCGAAGCCAATACACTCTGCTCAAAATCAACGGATATTAAGCTCAGCAATATTGGCCTATCCCTAAAAACCGCCATCGATCAATTCAGGGAACAAATACAAAATGTCGAATAATGAAATAAAAAGACGCGGCCTTCTTCTTGTGCTTTCCTCACCGTCAGGGGCGGGGAAATCTACACTTTCCAAACGACTTCTTGAAAAAGATGACAATATAAGCATGTCAATTTCCACTACCACCAGAAATCCACGTCCGGTTGAGGTTAATGGTAAAGATTATAATTTTGTCAGCCAAGCTCAGTTTGACACTCTTGTATCACAAGACGGCTTTTTAGAGCACGCAACCGTGTTTGACCATTCCTACGGCACACCCGCGGCCCCTGTCCAAGCGGCTCTCAATGCTGGAAAAGACGTGCTTTTTGATATTGATTGGCAAGGTACCCAACAGCTTAATCAAAGGGTTGGTGCTGATCTGGTCCGAGTATTTATCCTGCCTCCAAGCAAAATAGAGTTAGAAAAACGTTTAAAAACCAGAGCCCAAGACAGCGATCAAGTGGTGGCGAAACGCATGTCAAAGGCCAACTCTGAAATAAGCCATTGGGCCGAATATGATTATGTGATCATCAACCAAGATCTAGCCCAAGCCGAAGCAGAGCTTTTCACCATCTTAAAAGCAGAAAGACTGAAACGCGCCCGTCAATCGGGACTAGCGGACTTTGTAGGTGAACTGACAAGCAGTTAATTTTCATATTGTTTGGCAAGACGACAGAAATCATCGACGGATAATTCCTCGGCTCGTGCCGTCTCGCTGATATTTGCTGCCTTTAACATCGGCAGAGGATCGCCAAGCCTTTTTAAACTTGAACGCAACATTTTACGGCGTTGATTAAAAGCCGCTGACACCAGTTTTTCCAATATTTTTTGATCAGGGGC
>CALDNY010000319.1 GCA_937914685.1 uncultured Kordiimonadaceae bacterium | reverse complement strand
TTCAGAACCCCAGCATATAGATTTAACCAATGTGTTGCATCGACCAGTTGAGATCACCATCCAAAGCGCATTCCCTTGATAGTTAGCGCCGTATGGTTTCGCAACTAATCAGATGGCGTTTAGGTTGTAATCCGTTTAGTCGCATTTAAAGCTCGCATTGTCGCAAAATGCTTTTCTTGGGATATAAAATATTCCCTATTGATAGTTTTGTGATTATCGGTTTTTTAATGGGGAAAATTTATGTTTCAAAATTATATGAAGACGGCGCTACGAAATCTATTTGATAACAAGCTTTATTCTCTCATCAATATAGGCGGACTAGCTATTGGGCTAACTGCGGTTATGTTGATCTCATTATTTGTTATCGATGAACTCAGTTATGATAAGTCGCTGCCAAACTCACAAGAAATATTTCGTCTGGAATCGACCTTGACGGTGCCCGGACAACAACCTGAATTTTATTCTGCCACGCCAGGAAAATGGTATGAGAGCCTGCAAAATTATTTTTCTGCAGAATTAGAGACCATCACCCGTGTCTATCAACGTGGTTATAGTTTTACTTTTAAAGATACCGAAATTTCAGAAGCTGTCAGTTTTGTAGATGTTGGCTTTTTTGATGTGTTTGATCTGCCGATGATCTCTGGTGAGCGCAGCCTGGTTTTTCAAGACAATGCCTCAATCATTATAAATGAAGAAAACGCTCACAAGTATTTTGGTGACAAAGACCCGATCGGGGAAGTCCTCTATATCAAACAAAGTGACCAAAACTATAAAGTGGTCGCGGTAATGAAAGACCTTCCGCAGAATACGCACCTTAAAATGGAGATGATTACCTGGTTTGATACCGAACGTTTTATCAATCAGCCTTCTATTGCCGAAAGTTGGGTCTCTCATAATACATTTCAATATTTGCGGCTCAAATCAGCGCATTTGGGGCAAGTAGTTGAAAATAAATTTCCCGACTATCTCAATTCACAACTTGATATGAGTAATTTGGATTTAGGCGATGCTGTTGCCACAGATTTTATTTCAATTGATCTAATGCCGCTTGAAAACATCCATCTTTATTCAGTGTCTGCTGGTCAGTTTAAACCTACGGGCGACATAAATGCTGTTTATAACTTTTCGGCAATCGCTTTACTGGTTCTGGTTATTGCCTGTATTAACTTCATGAACCTTTCTACTGCACGCTCCCTTACCCGTGCAAAAGAAGTCGCTATTCGCAAAGTCTGTGGTGCCAACCGCCGTCAGATTGCCACACAATTCCTCGCGGAAGCTTTACTGGTTACAATAATAGCCGGGCTTGTTTCAATAATTTTAGTTGTGATATTATTGCCCCCTTTTGGCCAATTTATTGAGAAAGTCCTATCCCTGAACCTCATGTCTGATCCATCAATTTTATTCAGTATAACGGCTTTAATTATTTTGGTTGGATTGGGTGCCGGTGCTTATCCGTCGCTGTATGTTTCATCGTTTCGCCCTGTGGAGATTCTAAAAGGCAGAAAGAGTAAAAAAGGCGGTTCCGGGTGGCTGCGCACTTTGATGGTTACCGTGCAGTTTTCAATCGCTATTGGACTTATTTTGATGACGGCAGTGATGTATTTTCAAATGGATTATGCTCAAAATAAAGTTCTGGGATTTGAGAAAGACAATAAATATGTGTTGTTTAATTATATGGATGAAGAGTTATCACCCTCACTGGAAACCATTCGAGCTGAATATTTAAATATGCCACAAATCGTCGATGTCGCGGCTTCAAACCGCCAATTACCCTTGTCCGGGGATGATACTGCAAGGATTGAACTGACCGACAGAGACGCTAATGAAATCTTTTTTATAGACAGGGTAACAGGCGATTATAACTTTTTGCCCTACTACGATACCAGACTTCTGGCAGGCAGGTTATTTTCAACTGAATATCAGGCCGACATAGTCAGGCCCATTGAAGGTGAGCCTGACAGTTATGAACGAACCAGTGTCATTAATCAGACAGCCCTTGATTATATGGGTTTTAAGCAACCTGAAGATGCCCTTGGCAAAACCATGATTATCAACGAGATGAATAGCCAGACCCGCACAGTGTCAACCATCATTGGTGTTGTGGCCGACACCAATTTTGCCTCATTGCATTCTCCGATTAAACCTCTGATTTTTTATGTGGCATCAGAGGATCTTTATGTCATCAATATTGAATATGACCGTACTTACCGCGCGGGTCTCATGGAAGCTATAAATAATAAATGGATGGAAATTACCAGTACCAACTCGGCCCCCTCCAGCAACTATCTTGATAGTCTTTATAATTTTTATTATCAGGCGGACGAAGAGCGCATGAAGACATTTGCCTTTTTCTCCAGCTTCGCCATTTTCGTGGCTTGTCTTGGCCTTTACGGGCTGGTGAGTTTTGAAGCGGAGCAACGAACCAAAGAAATAGGTATTCGTAAAATCATGGGCGCGCGCATAAAGGATATCGTTGCACTGATGGTTTGGCAGTTTTCAAAACCAGTGTTGCTGGCAAATATTATTGCCTGGCCTATCGCATGGTATTTTATAAGTGACTGGCTAACCAGCTTTGAATACAGGATTGAACTTGTCAATCACTTGTACCTGTTCATTGTAGCCTCCGTGCTCGCCCTGCTCATTGCATGGCTCACTGTGGCGGTACACGCCTTTAGAGTCGCCCATGCCAATCCGATTATGGCTTTGAGGTATGAATAATTTTTCCTATTAGTATTTTAAGACCTAGGCTTGCTATCCACGTTCAGTTTTGTGTTATTTAGATAGCATCCGAGTGTCCGCTTTTGCTACTGATTTTTGGTGATAGGGTGTCCTAAAACAAAAAAACACGGGCCATAAATTTGACCCGTGTTTAATTAATAACTAATAATGATGCTTTAATTAAGCAACTTTTAAGTTACAAGCAGATTGCTTGCCTTTTTCTTCTTGAACTTCGAACTCGATCTTTTGGCCTTCGTCCAAACCGTTAAGGCCTGAATTTTGAACCGCACTGATGTGAACAAAGACATCACCACCACCATTTTCAGGCTCGATGAAACCAAAACCCTTAGTTGGGTTAAACCATTTTACTGTACCAGTTGCCATGTTATTTCTCCTTGTGCAAATATTGGTATTTTATTCAACCACAATGTTGTGATTGCATATATGAGCTTGATAAAGACTTATTGTCTATTACCCTCGACTAAACCTAATAATTTGGAAAGAGAGGTGGATGTATTAATCAAACGTGGCAGCCTTAGACACTTCATTAGAATATAAGTCAAGTTATTTCAGTATTATTATTATTATAAAATACAGAATTCAATACAAATATAGTCCTTGATCAATGTAGCATAAACGGCCCATCTTGGTTCATAAAAGAGACATAGAGGATAGTACAATTGCTGAAAGTACTTTTTAAGAGGAGTGTCTGCGTGTTACATCGATCGGATGAGACGATCATCCAACGTAGCCGTTCGGACATTCCTCACACGAGAGATTCTCTATTATTTAATCGGCCTAGCCTTAATGTTGATATTGGTTCTAAATAGGTTTTTAGGATCAATTCTACCTTTTATTTCCTCAAGTCTTTTTTGATTTGCGCCGTAAGGACCAACTTTGCGTACTTCACCATCTTCAGGAACAAAATTCACATAGACACTTCCAGTGGCATGTTCCTCTAGATTAGAATAAAGCCCTCGCACCCAAGAGAGACAATCTGCGTCCATATCCTCTGTCTGCCAACGACCATGAATATTCATGGTAAAACGCGTATTTCGATGAGGGTAAGCCATATCAGTCACTGCAACTCTACCCGCAGCACCACCTAACTGAGCAATGAACATTTCACATTCATCAGAAGGCATGGTTTCAACCGCACTACAAATAATATCAATCACGTCATCTGTGAGTTCCAGAAAATCGCTCGACTTCCAATAATTACGCGCCCTTGGCCCCACCAGCGGGTCAAACGCTTGTTGCCACCCTGCATAAGGGTTGGGGGCAACAGCATCACCAAGTGGAACACCCAAATTCCTATAGGGTGCTAGTATTTTTTCACCTTCAGCAATGTCACCGGAATAAGCCATGGCTAAAATGATAGTGGGGCGGCCATGATCCTTTTCATCAAGGAATGGGAATGGTGGTACACGGCGAATCACCAGCCAAATGGCGGCTTCATCGGGCATTGTTTTTTCAAGTTCTCGGTATTTTTTGAGTATATCAGGGTTTAATGCATAAACGCATGGTCCACTTAAGACCATCGGCCCAACATCATGTGCTTGAAATTCAAACGTAGTGACCACACCAAAATTTCCACTACCACCACGAACAGCCCAGAATAATTCTTCATTTTCTGTGGCCGAAGCGTGTTTAAATTCACCGTCCGCTGTAACGATATCCACAGAAAGTATATTATCAACCGTATGGCCAAATTTGCGACTGAGCCAGCCGTAGCCTCCACCAAGGGCAAGGCCCGCAATCCCGGTCGTTGAATTGATGCCTGTCGGAACAGCAAGACCAAAGGCTTGTGTTTCATGATCGAGATCACCTAACAATGCGCCGGCTTGTGCTTTTACTGTTTTCTTTTCGGGATCGACGATCACCGCCGTCATTCCACTTAAATCGAGCATGAGACCCCCTTCGCAAACAGCACTACCTGCGATGTTATGGCCGCCCCCTTTTATCGATATCAGCAATTCACGCTCAGCCGCAAATCGAACCGCTGTAATCACATCGGCGGCTCCGGTACAGCGCGCAATTAAGGCGGGGCATTTATCGATCATCATGTTCCAGACTTGTCTGGCAACTTCATAATCTTTGTCGGCTTGGCCGAGCAGTTCTCCTCTTAAACTGGCTTTGAAGCTTTCAAGCTCATCATCATTTAATTGCAGTATTGAACCATCGATACAGTTGATATTCGTTGTCATTACAATCCTCCTTATTTTGATTAGATGATTAACGCTAGAGCTAAATTCATTTTCCGTCCAGTTCAACCTTTGTACCGGTATGCTAGCAAGTAAATAAACGATAGACCTATTTTCAGGTGCAAAGTTTGTACTAGACCATAAAATGTTTACATGTTAATTTTAAACAGGAAAAAAGTCTATGGGAGAACATTATGACCGCCAAATTGATTTACCGGCAATATTGCCCCCTTGCCATGTCTTCGGAATTTCTATGCCAGCGCTGGACAATGTTAATTTTAAGGGAGCTTTTAGAAGGCTCGACATCGTTCAATGACATCAGTCGTGGCTTGCCTCGTATGTCACGCTCACTTTTATCTCGAAGGCTGAAAGAGCTGGTTGAAATTGGCGTGTTAGAACATAAAAACAAAAATCCAGATCAAAACGCACAATATACTTTTACGCAAGCGGGGAAGGCATTAGAACCCGTGGTGATGATAATGGCTGAATGGGGGCAAAAATGGCTTACTGTTGAGCCTTCTGTGGAAAATATTGATGTTGATCTTTTGATGTGGGATATAAGGCGACATACCAACCCACTTCCTTTTTTGCCAAATCCTTTTATCGTTCATATATTCCTTAATGATGTACCAGAAAATATGGCTAGTCATTGGCTTGTTTTCGAAAATAATGATGTGGACCTATGTCATATTGATCGTAATTTCGATGTCGATGTGGAAATTGATATTGGAGTTCGTAAACTAACAAAAATATGGATGGGTTGGGAAGATTTCGATAGCGCGATTAACGACGGCGAAATGATTATTGAAGGGCCTAAAAAATATACAAAAATTGCCAGCGATTGGTTTGGTCAAAGTTCCGTCGCACATATTAAAAAGATCGCCCCCTCGCTCCGATTAAATTATTAAAGAAATCGTAAAAAAATTGATAAATTTCTTTAAAATTACACTTTTAGCAAAAGTGAATCTAGTGCCGACACATTTTTTAAAATGAATAATAATTTTTGAATAGTAGGTGTCACTTTTAATCGTTTTTTGAGTCTGGGAAGCGGGATTCCAGCGTATATAGTTCCCGACGGATAATTTTCCCAGTACTGGTTTTTGGCAAATCGCTCACAAATTGAACTTTTC
>CALDNY010000318.1 GCA_937914685.1 uncultured Kordiimonadaceae bacterium | reverse complement strand
TCATTGATAAACTTGAGGAACCAAAATCAAATCTTTCAAAAGAAAGATTTAGTAAAATGGTTACAAAAGCTCAAGAATACATAACGGCGGGAGATATTTTTCAAGTGGTACTGTCCCAACGTTTCAGTATGCCTTTTGATTTGCCGCATTTTGAACTTTATCGGGCCTTGCGCCGCACCAACCCCTCACCCTTTTTATATTATTTGAAATTTGATGATTTTTCCGTTGTCGGCTCAAGTCCTGAAATTTTTGTGCGCCTTCGTGATAATGAAGTGACCATTCGGCCGATTGCCGGCACACGACCTCGCGGTAAAAATGCCTTAGAAGATAAGAAAAATGCCGAAGATCTGCTTGCTGATCCAAAGGAGTGCGCAGAACATCTAATGTTGCTTGATTTGGGGCGCAATGATGTGGGACGGGTATCGAAAGTGGATAGTGTTATTTTGACCGATAAAATGACCATCGAATATTATTCCCACGTTATGCATATTGTCTCTAACGTGCGCGGTGAAATTCGTGATGATTATGATGCCTTAAAGGCCCTCACCGCAGGATTTCCAGCAGGCACGGTTAGCGGTGCGCCTAAAATAAGAGCCATGGAAATCATTGATGAATTGGAAAGCGAAAAGCGCGGTATTTACGCAGGTGCCGTCGGTTATTTTTCCGCAGACGGCAGCATGGATACTTGTATCGTGCTTCGAACAGCATTGGTTAAAGATAATATGATGTATGTTCAAGCTGGCGCCGGCATTGTCACCGATAGCATTGCGGAAAATGAATATGCTGAATGCGAAGCCAAAGCAAGAGCCCTTGTGCGTGCCGCCGAAGTAGCGGTGAATTTAGCCAAATCAGATAAAACTGTTTAATATTAGGCCAAGCGGTTAACGCGTAGCAACCAAGACATCGGAATATTTTTCACGGATTTTTTGCGATAGCGGCACTATGGTGATGCCTTTATCTTTTAGGGTTGGGATCCATTTTTTAAGGGCGGTTACCGTTTGCGAATATGGATGACCGATGGCAATAGCACTGCCGTTTGATTTTGCTATATGTTCGAGCTTGGTGAGTTGAGCCATGATATGGTCCACATCTTGCACATTATCTAAAAAAATGTCGCGGTTGGTAACGGGGATATTTTTTTGATAGGCCAAACTCTCCAATAAACTTTTGTTGGTGGTCTTACTGTCCAATACGATAAGACCTTTGTCTTTTACAACATTAAGAAAGCGATCAACGGCTTCGTTATTCTCGGTAAAGGCGCTACCCATATGATTGTTGATACCAATATAGTTGGAAAATTGATTGAGGTTATAATCAATTGCCGCCAATTGGTCTTTTGATGATGTTTTTGAACGCAAGGCATGGGGGCCAGGGTCAGCACTGCCCTTTGGTTCCATAGGAATATGGACTAAAATATCATGACCCTTTTTATAGGCATCATTGACTTGTTCGTTGATATTGCTGGCATAGGGCAAGAAGGATAGCGTCAAGGGAACATCCAAATTGATCATCTGTTTGCTGATGTTTTTGAGAATGCCTAGGTCATCAATAACCAAAATTACCCTAGCATTATTTTTAGGAACCAAAACGTCCTTTGCCGCGTATTTTTGCCATGTGTTTAAAGCCCCATCATTGCGAGGAAGATTGATAATGGGGCAGGGTTTTGGTTGGGTCCGTCCGGCTAATCTTTCCAAAAAGCTGGGTTTTTTATCAACTTTGATAATAGGGACCGAGGCGATCACCGCACTGAAGCCTTCTTCATAGACATGTTCTGAATATTTTTCTTGTTCAAATGAAAAGTTTAAAGAATTCCATTTAATCCAAATTCCCGCCATGCAAAAACCGATGAAAAGGATGTAAAAAGACATTAAGGCATATTTTTGCCATTTAAATACTTTTTTTAGCAGGGAGTTATTTAGGGCGATTGGTATATTCATTGCGTATAATTTAGTCCGTACCGTCTATTATTGTTTTTTTAATATAAAAATAAAATAAATCAAATTCTTACTGTTGAGATTTTTTATCTTACTCTATAGTGTGATAAAATACATTAAAATATAATCCTTCTTATATGAATGAGACTAAATAAAACATGAGTGACTTGTTTGAGACGACAGCAGGATCTGCTGATTATTCCGCAAAAGATATTGAAGTATTAGAAGGCTTAGAGCCTGTTCGATTACGCCCGGGCATGTATGTGGGCGGCACTGACGAGCGGGCATTGCATCATTTAGTATCAGAAGTGGTTGATAATTCCATGGATGAAGCGGTCGCAGGTTTTGCCAACCGTATTGAAATTCATATGCATAATGATGGTTCTATTTCCATCAGTGATAATGGTCGCGGTATTCCGATTGACCCCCATCCTAAATATAAGGATAAATCTGCCTTAGAGATTATTTTTACGACACTACATTCGGGTGGAAAATTCAATAGTAAGGTTTATGAAACCTCTGGTGGTCTTCACGGGGTTGGTATTTCAGTGGTGAACGCTTTATCCGAATGGACCAAGGTTGAAGTGGCGCGCGACAAAGAATTATGGACTCAATCTTTTTCTCGCGGCCTTGCCATAAATAAAATCACTAATCTTGGCCCTACAAATAATAGACGCGGAACCAAGGTAACATTCCTGCCTGACCATGAGATTTTTGGCCTTGGTAATACGACGTTAAAGCCGTCCATTGTTTATAAATTAGCAAAATCAAAAGCTTATTTATTTAAAGGAATTGAAATACGTTGGCAGTGTGATCCTGAATTGCTTAAGGAAGGATCAAATATTCCTGAAAAAGAAATATTGCATTTCCCTGGTGGTCTTAATGACTATCTGGTCTCATTAACACAAGACCGCGCCCTTGTTACGACAGAAAATTTCCACGGTAAAGTGCCCCTCGCTGATGGTGCGGGACAGCTAGAATGGGCTATTACTTGGCCCGAATACGGCGAAGGTAGCATTTCATCTTATACTAATACAGTGCCGACCCCCCTTGGCGGCACCCATGAAAGCGGTGTTCGGGCAGCATTATTAAAAGGTATAAAGGCATACGGCGAGCTTATTAATAATAAAAAAGCCAATAGTCTTACCGGAGAAGATATTTTTAACGGTGCTTGCGTGTTGATATCGCTTTTCATTAAAAATCCACAATTTCAAGGCCAAACCAAAGATAAATTAACCAACCCAGAAGCGGCGAAGCTCACGGAAAATGCTTTGCGTGATCATTTTGATCATTGGTTAAGCGGTAGCCCTGCTATGGCGAATGATTTACTTGCATGGGCGTTGGAACGATTGGAAGAAAGACTTTTAAGGCGTGCTGAAAAGGATGTTAAACGTAAAACTGCCACCAGTAAACGGCGACTACGCCTGCCCGGTAAGCTCGCCGATTGTAGTAATGCCGATGCTTTGGGTACTGAAATCTATATTGTTGAGGGCGATAGTGCGGGCGGTTCGGCCAAGCAGGCTCGTGACCGTAAAACTCAAGCTATATTACCGATCCGTGGTAAAATTCTTAATGTAGCCAGTGCTACGCGCGAGAAAATTCGCGGCAATCAGGAAATAGCCGATATTAACCAAGCCCTTGGTTGCGGTAGTGGTGATAAATATGTGGAAGATGATTTAAGATACGAGCGGGTGATCATTATGACCGATGCTGACGTGGACGGCGCCCATATTGCCACCTTGTTGATCACTATGTTTTATCAGGAAATGCCAGAACTTATCAAAGGGGGCCATTTATTTTTGGCTCAACCGCCGCTTTATCGTATTGCCCAAGGGGGCACGGTATTTTATGCCCGCGATGATGAACATAAAGACGAGCTTCTGGCAAAAGAATTTAAAGGTCGCGGCAAAATTGAAATTAGCCGCTTTAAAGGGCTTGGTGAAATGCCTGCCTCACAATTAAAAGAAACAACGATGTTGCGTGGCAAGCGTACTTTGCTTAAAATCGTTATTGGAGAAGGCATGCGCCTTGAAACGGCAGAAAAAGTCGATCAATTGATGGGTAAAAGACCTGAGTTGCGTTTTCAATTCATTCAAGAAAATGCCTCAAAAGTCGCCGAGCTTGATATTTAATTCAAAAACAGTCCATGGCGGCGCATGTAAGAGTTATATTGACTTTTATACTTTAAAGCCTATTGTGCGCGGCAAGTATAGAACAGAAATCATAAGGAAATTGAACAACATATGAGTTTTGATTATTTAGGCCTAAGTGAAAATCTTTTAGCTGCTATTAAAGATGCAGGATATAAAGAACCTACGCCCATTCAGAAAAAAACCATTCCCAGCGTTCTTCAGGGACGTGATATATTGGGTATTGCCCAAACAGGAACTGGTAAAACCGCCTCTTTTACACTGCCTTTGATTGATATATTATCGCAAGGACGGGCCCGGGCGCGTATGCCGCGTTCGCTAATTTTAGAACCTACCCGTGAATTGGCGGCGCAGGTGGCGGAAAGTTTTGACAAATATGGGAAAAATTCAAAATTAACATGCGCCCTACTGATTGGAGGCACTGCCTTTGCCGATCAGGTAAAAGCGCTTGATCGTGGTGTTGATGTGCTTATCGCCACACCAGGACGACTTCTTGACCATATGGGACGCGGAAATGTCATGCTTAATGGCGTTGAAATTTTAGTTGTTGATGAGGCGGATCGTATGCTTGATATGGGCTTTATTCCTGACATTGAAAAAATATGTAAAATGTTGGCTAAAAAAGTCCAGTCATTATTTTTCTCTGCCACGATGCCTTCCGAGGTTAAAAAATTAACCGATAGCTTTTTAAAAGACCCAAAAGAAGTTGAAGTATCTGCGCCAACCTCTACGGCCGCAACTATTGAACAATTTTTGGTTAAATTTAAAGGTAATGACAAAATTAAACGGCAAATTTTACGTCATTTGCTTAATGAAGATGATGTTAAAAACGCGATTATTTTTTGTAACCGCAAAAAAGAAGTCAAGATCGTCAATAAATCGCTGAAAGCTCATAAATTTAATTCGGCTGAGTTACATGGTGATTTACAGCAAAGTATCCGAATGGAAGTTCTTAATGATTTTAAAAATGATAAAATTAAAATCCTTGTTGCCAGTGATGTGGCGGCGCGTGGACTTGATATTCCAGATGTAAGCCATATTTTTAATTTTGATGTGCCCTCTAATCCTGAAGATTATATTCACCGCATTGGTCGGACCGGTCGTGCGGGGAAAAAAGGGAAATCTTTTACTCTTAGTAGTCAATTTGATAAAAAATACCTTGATGGCCTTATTAAGTTTTTAGGCAAGGACATTTCCTTATTCAATGTGCCACAATCAGTCCTTGAAGAAGGCGGAATATCAAATTCTAAAAGGTCGGCCCCTTCAAAAGAACAACCTGTTAAAAATGAGAGAAAAGCCTCTAAAGATCAGAGCCATAAGGTGAAACATACAAAGAAGCCTGAGACTGTGGCAGAAGAAGTACGTCCTACTCATAAAAAAAATGAAAAAAACAATAATAAAAACAATGATAATGATAAAAAACAAAAAACTGTCGGCATGGGTGATCATATGCCAGATTTTTTATCGCGTTAATTTAAAATATTAAATTTGTTAAGTTTGGTTTTGTTTAAGATGTATTTATTAAGCACGTTTAATTGATTCGGCCAAATCCTTAATAAAAGATTAATTTTTATATTATTTAGTTAACAAAACTATAAAATTTGGGGCTGACCCAGATAATGCACAATTTGTGTT
>CALDNY010000317.1 GCA_937914685.1 uncultured Kordiimonadaceae bacterium | reverse complement strand
TTAACATATTGAAAATAAACAATAAAAAAATTACATAATTAGATATATTCGTATATTATCATTAAAAAATTTATACAGGAGATTGGTTTTGAAAATTAACCCTATGATATTGAGTTTTATGGTCGGTTTGTTTTTTGTTAATTTTATAACAGCTCATGCTCAAAGCACATTAAACAGAGTTGACGTCGAAAAATATCTTGAGACGCTGCCTCTCCTTCGCGTGCTCTCCGAAAAATATGAAGCAGAAAAAACGCTGCAAGCTGATCAGCAAGAAACGATCCTTGAGGAGCCCTCAATAATATCGCGCACCCCCATTACAGATTCTCTTGAAATCACAAAAGATCATTCTACCTTCCCAGAATTTATTGATATCATTAAAAAAGCCGGATTTTCCTCGCCCCAACAATGGGCCAATGCCGGCGATCAAATTATGCTGTCCTATTCAGCTTACCGGCTAAAAAACACAGTCTTAAATACCCATGACGGAGCCGCTAATATAACTGATATTAAAAAAGATATGGCCGAAAAATTGGACGTCATCAAAAAAAATAAATTTATTGATAAGGGCCAACAAGAAGTATTGATCAAAAAAATAGAAAATTTTATGGAATTAATTAATGATCCAAATTATATTGATAATGAAAATATAACCATTATAACTCCCTATATAGATCGACTTAATTTGTTATTTAAGGAATTCCAATGACACGTACAGAAATTTTACGCATTCAAAAATATCTCAACAATATTTTTCACGAAAGCAATTTTACGCTGGAAAAAAACCAAACTAAAGACAATAGTATGGAAGTTCATTTAAACGGAGAATTCCTCGGATTGATTTATAAGGACGAGGATGAAGGCGAAATTTCCTACGCCTTTCAAATGGCTATTCTTGAAATGGACCTGCCTAATGCTTCGGATGCATCGTTGATTTAAACAATATTACGTTGTTGCTAATTCGGACGATGCCTGTTTGATTATTTGAAAACTAGCGACGCTTGATAAGCTTGCCATTAAAATAGCAACAATAAAATCAGGCCAGCCACTATTTAAGGCAAAAACACCTGAAGCCGCGATCATAATCGCCAAATTACCAATGGCATCATTTCTTGAACAAAGCCAAATTGAACGCATGTTACTATCACCTTGTCTAAATTTAAAAAGTATTAGGGCGCTAAAAACATTTGCAATAAGAGCAATCAAACCAATACTTCCCATCACAGCGGCAAGCGGTACAATGTCCTCGCTCATATTTAAAAAAGCTCTGGCAAAAATCCATAACCCCAAAACCCCCATACTTATCCCTTTTAACATGGCAACGCGTGCCCGAACCTTTAGCGAACTACTTAGCACCATCAAAGTTACGCCGTAAGTAATGCTATCGGCGAGAAAATCCAAAGCGTCCGCCTGCAACGATACAGAATTGGCGAAAAACGCCGTGAAGAATTCAACAATGAACATCAAAAGATTTACGGAAAAAACGATCCATAAAACAGTGCGGAATTTTTGCACTTTTAGTTCTTTTTCGTCTATATCATGCTCACAACAAGCCATTAATTAGCCCTAATTTACAAATATGATCCATTTAATAGTTGGACAGTAAAATATATTTTAATACATTGGCTTAAATTTGACTATGACTTTTTATTGAACAAGGATAAAATCGCAAAATGCGTCAATTATATCACTATTGGATTTGCCCCTTTTCCCGTAAAATCCGTATTTCATTACGGGAAAAAGCGTTGGATTTTAAATTGGTTCTTGAAAACCCATGGAAAAGGCGACATGAATTTCTTGTTGTTAATCCCGCAGGGTCCGTACCTGTACTTGAAGAAGAAGACGGATTAATAGTGATTGGCACTTATGCCATAACCGAATATCTGGAAGAAAACCATAATAAGCCGGATTTTCTCGGTCAGGACGCCATTTCACGGGCAGAAGTAAGACGTCTTACCGAATGGTTCGATATAAAATTTAATAAAGAAGTAACCCAATTAATCATCACGGAAAAAGTGATAAAACGTTTCTCAAAAAGCGGCGACACAGATGCGGCTACTATAAGATGCGCCACCCAAAATATAAAACACCACTTACAATATATAGAATATTTAACTGACCGAAGAAACTGGTTGGCGGGTGATAATTTTTCATATGCTGATATTTCTGCCGCAGCCCATATTTCCTGTGTTGATTTTTTTGGCGATGTTGCTTGGGATAAGTTTCCTGCCGCCCGTGATTGGTACTCTAGGATCAAATCAAGGCCCAGTATGCAGATCATACTAAAAGATAAGATCGCCGGCCTCGTTGCCGCTGATCATTATGGAGATTTAGATTTTTAATCAAAGAAATATTTAATGAACAAAGATCAACAATCCATAAAAAAGCAAATAGAAAAAGCGGCCCTAAATGTGGGTTTTGACGTGGTTCGCTTTACAGCTCCCACTGGGTTAGAGGCTAATGCCGCATATTTTAATGACTTTATAAAAAAATCCCGCCACGGACAAATGAAATGGATGGAACAAAAGGTCGATCGGCGCAATTCCCCTCTTACCTTATGGCCTGATACAAAAACCATCATTATGCTCGGCATGAATTATGGCCCAGATCATGATCCTTTAATAAATTTAAAACAGAAGAACAAAGCCAACATATCGGTTTATGCTAAGGGCAGGGATTATCATGACGTGGTTAAAAAGCGTCTCAAGCAAATTGCCCGCCAAATCCATCAAGATCATAATGTAGAGGTAAAAGTTTTTGTCGATACAGCCCCCGTCATGGAAAAGCCGTTGGCAGAAAAATCTGGTATTGGTTGGATCGGAAAACACACCAATTTGGTAAGTCGCGATTTTGGCTCCTGGCTATTTTTGGGTAGCATCTTTACGACCTTACAATTAGAAACCGACGAACCTGAAAAAAATCATTGCGGATCTTGCATTGATTGTTTGAATATTTGCCCGACAAATGCCTTCCCTAGCCCTTACCAATTAGACGCACGGCGATGTATTTCATATCTCACTATCGAATATAAAGGCCATATTGATCTAGAGTTTCGCAAAGCAATGGGTAACCGGATCTATGGTTGTGATGACTGTTTATCGGTTTGCCCATGGAATAAATATGCAAAGAAGGCAACAGAAGAGCAGTATTTCCCCCGTCAAGAACTTGATCAGGCAAAACTTGATCAATTTGCAACACTTGATGATAGCGCCTTTAGAAAATTATTTTCAGGCTCCCCTATTAAAAGAATTGGCCGTGATTATTTTATTCGTAACGTGTTAATTGCCGTTGGCAATAGCGATAATAAAGAACATATTCCTTTATTAATTACAAAACTAGATGAGCCAAATCCCCATATTAGAGCTATGGCTGTGTGGGCTATAAAAGAGCTTACGGGAAAATCTCAATTTGAAACTTTTAAAAATAAATATCTAAAAATTGAAAATGACCCCTCCGTGATACAAGAATGGACCTTTCAAGAATGATTCATTGGCCAATTAAGTCTATATTTTGTTGAGCTAGTCTCTGCCAATGGCTTTTAGGGTATAACTTTATCAGTTTTTGCCATTGGGTGAGGGCTTTTTCGTCCTTTTTTTGCATTCTGTAATTAATGCCACTCTCAAAAAGAACTTCTGGATCTTTTGGATCCAATGCTAAAGCTTCATTTAAATCAAGGCGGGCCTCAAGATGCTTGTTTAATTTTCGAAACGCTATTGCCCGATAAAGAAACCCCTCTATTTTATTAGAATTTAATGCTAAGACATGGTTGAAATCTTCAACTGCATTTTTCGCATCATCGCGCTCCATTTGAATAAGCCCTCTTTGCACATAAAGATCATAAGCCAAAACAGACTTTGGTGGTAAATCGATTATACCTTCGCTATAACTATTATATGCTTTATCAAGCTCCCCCGCAGATTTCCACGCTAATCCTGCAAGATTATGTATCTGAACTTTAAGCAACTCTCTATTTTTATAAGCAAACTCATTAACGCCTTCACCGCTTATCAAATGATCAATTATAGTCTCAAAAAGCAGCGCGGCTTGCTTAAAATCATCTAATTCATATAAAGCCAGAGCTTGACAATGTTGCGCCGCCACACCACCCCCCTCGATATACCATTTTCGTGCAAACGCGAGTCCATCGGCATTATCACTTTCAACGCGAGAAAGGCAGTGTTGATATTTTTTAGAATTCAAGATTTCATCTTGGGCAAATGCCTGAGGAACCAGCATCATAAAAAGCAGAAAATATCTAATTAATCTAAAACCTGTCATATCAATAACCATTTTATTTTTAAATCCAGAAAAATTATGTATAAATAAGCTGTAAATAAAGCACAAACTGTAAATCGTGAATATAATGAAACTCTTTTGTTTTGGCCTTGGCTATAGCGCACAATATCTTGCCAATGAATTATCGTCAACATCATGGCAATATTCAGGCACCCATAAGTCATCTGGTGACTTTATTTTTGATGGCGATAGTCCTCTGCAAAATGCAAAGGAAATTTTACAAGACGTTACCCATTTACTTATTTCCATCGCCCCTGATAAAAATGGCAATGATCTGGTTTTGCAACATCATAAACAAGACATTATCAATTGCCCTAACCTTAAATGGATCGGTTATTTATCCGCGACCAGCGTTTATGGCAATCATAACGGCAATTGGGTTGATGAAAACACTATTCCAAAACCATCTGATGATCGCGGTAAGGCACGTCTTAATGCGGAACAACAATGGCTCTCTTTAAATTTACCCGTTCATATTTTTCGTCTTGGTGGAATTTACGGCCCAAATCGCAATCAAATCGCCGCCGTGAAAAATAATACGGCCCAAAAAATAATTAAAAAAAATCAAACCTTCTCGCGTATCCACGTTCATGATATTTGCGGCGCGCTGATGGCTTCTATTGATCATCCACAACCCAAAACTATTTATAATATTGTTGATGATCAGCCCACATCATCCGCGGATGTGCTCGATTATATTTGCCATATATTAAAAGAGCCGATCATTAAAGGCACCACAATTGATCAAATGACCTTAAGCCCAACCATGCAGAGTTTTTATAATGACAATAAAAAAGTACGCAATGATATTGCAAAAAAAGAACTCGATTGGCAGCTTAAATTTCCAAATTATAAAGACGGTTACGCAGATATTCTAACAAAGATCAATTAAAGCTTGTTTTAAGCGCCCAAGGTCATCATCCGATGATAAACGGTGGTCGCCTTGCTTATTAAAGCTGATAATCACATCTTTACTTATCACCCTATTAGCGATACGTGTTGAAAATTCTGACGGTACATCCATATCTTTGAGGCCGTGAAATAGTCTGATTTTACAATCAAGAGCTATCGGCTTACCAAGTAAAATATGATTTTCCCCTTCTTTTATAAGGTCATGAGATATTTTATAAGGCTCATCACTATATTCTGATGGCTCTAAATAGATACCATCTTGTTTCAAGCTATGTTTAATTTCAGGTGAGTAACGATCCCACATTAATTCTCGGGTAAAATCTGGTGCCGCGGCTATTCCTATAAAGGCATTCACTCTTTTCGAACGCGCTAGTGATAGTAACAGACCAATCCACCCTCCCATGCTTGAGCCAACGATAATCAACGGCCCCTTACTTAATTGATCAACCACGGCGAGGGCGTCATCACGCCATTTGCCAATGGTACCAGCAACAAATTCTTCCGATGATAGGCCGTGCCCCGAATAATCAAATCGGATGTAAGAAAGCCCGATATCCTTGCAAGCCGTTTCTAAAAAACGCGCTTTCGTCCCTTCCATGTCCGACATAAAACCGCCGCAGAAAACAACGGTCGGATCAGCGCCTTCTATTTTGTGATAAGCAATTTTCCGATTGTCTTGGCTAATGATAAATTTTACTTTACTGGACATTTTAAACACTCAATTATTCTTAATAAACATTTCCAGCCATAATATATCAATATATGATCAATAAAACTGATTTTTTCATGTTGTTGACTTGACTTGAGCTTTAAAGAATATAAATTCCATTGCTTATGACTATTTATTTAAAATGAGATCCTAATGAACGCTGAAAAAAAAGTTGCCCTAACTCTGCCCGACGGTAGTATCCGTGAATTTAATGGGCCAGTGAACGGTATGACCTTAGCTCAAGACATAGGACCGGGCCTTGCCAAAGCAGCTATAGTGATTATGGTTAATGGTGAGCAGTGGGATTTATCACGCGAAATTAGTGAAGATGCTGATGTTTCCATCATTACCAAACGTGACGACGCAGCCTTAGAAATACTACGCCATGATGCAGCACATATTTTAGCACAAGCAGCAAAAGAGCTTTACCCCGATATTCAGGTAACCATTGGTCCTGCCATTGAAAATGGTTTTTATTATGATTTTGCCAGAAAAGAGCCGTTCACACCCGATGATTTAGAGAAAATCGAACAGCGTATGAGAGAAATTGTAGAACGAGATTTAGAAATTGTCCGTTCAAAAATGCCGCGCGATCAAGCGGTTGAATTCTTTAAATCCATCGGCGAAAATTATAAAGCAGAGCTTATTGCCAGCATTCCAAGCGACGAAGCGATCACCCTTTATACCCAAGGCGACTTTATTGACCTTTGCCGTGGGCCTCACTTGCCATCAACAGGGTATCTAGGGACTGATACCTTTAAACTTATGAGTTTAGCGGGGGCTTATTGGCGCGGCAATAGTGATAATGAAATGCTGCAACGGATTTACGGCACCGCATGGCGTAACAGTAAAGAGCTAAAAGCATATCTCATCCGTATAGAAGAAGCTGAAAAGCGCGACCATAGAAAGTTAGGGAAAGAATTAGGGCTGTTTCATTTCCAAGAAGAAGCAGCAGGCATGCCTTTCTGGCACCCAAACGGTTGGACAATTTATACGCAAATTGAAAAATATATGCGTAAAAAACAGTTGGACTATGGCTATAAAGAAATTAACACCCCAAAACTGGTAGATCGCAAGCTATGGGAATTGTCCGGACATTGGGAAAAATTCCGTGAACATATGTATATCACAGAATCCGAAGAGCGTATTTTCGCCCTTAAACCCATGAACTGTCCATGTCATGTTCAGGTTTTTAACCAAGGCACCGTGAGCTATCGCGATTTACCGATGCGCCTAGCGGAATTCGGCAGCTGTCACCGTTATGAACCATCAGGTGCCTTACACGGTTTGATGCGGGTCCGTTCTTTTGTTCAGGATGACGCGCATATTTTTTGTGAAAAAGAGGATATTACGGCTGAAACCGAAATTTTCTGTGCCATGCTTTTGGAAATTTATAAAGATTTCGGTTTTGAAGAGGTCAAAGTAAAATTCTCTGATCGCCCAGAAGTACGCGCAGGGTCAGACGAGGTATGGGATGAGGCCGAAAAATGCCTTATTGATGCCGTGGAACATGCTGGCATTGAATATAGCTTAAATCCAGGCGAAGGAGCCTTTTATGGACCAAAACTTGAATTCATTCTTACCGATGCCATCGGTCGTGATTGGCAATGTGGAACATTACAAGTTGATTTTGTCCTTCCAGAAAGATTAGACGCCAATTATATCGGCGCCGATAACACAAAACATCGCCCCGTCATGCTTCACCGGGCTATTCTTGGATCTTTTGAGCGTTTCATTGGAATTTTAATTGAAAATTATGCAGGACGTTTCCCCATGTGGTTAGCGCCAGTTCAAGTTGTCGTAACGGGCATCACAACTGACCAAGATGATTACGTTAAAGAGGTTTACGCCGCCCTAAAATCTGCAGGACTTCGCGCAGAAATGGATATTCGTAACGAAAAAATAAATTATAAAGTTCGCGAACATTCCCATGCAAAAATACCTGCAATTTTCGTCGCCGGGGGAAGGGAAGCTGAAAATAATACAGTGACCGTAAGAAGACTTGGATCAAAAAATCAGGAAACCCTTGATTTAATGAGCGCAATTCATACACTTGTCACCGAGTCTAAAGCGCCAAATGAGCGTTAAAATAGAAATAACACCAATAATTATGATATGGAGAAATTAAATAGCTAAGAGACCAATGCAAGGCGCGTCGTCTAAAAAGGGACCACGGGTCAACGAAGAGATCGAAGAAGATCAAGTAAGACTTATTGATGAAACTGGCGAAAATCACGGCGCAGTTGCCACGGATAAAGCCATGTCGATGGCAAAAGCCGCTGGACTTGACCTTGTGGAAATCTCCCCAAATGCATCACCTCCTGTATGCAAAATTCTTGATTATGGTAAGTTTAAATACGAAGCGCAGAAAAAAGCCAGCGTCGCTCGTAAAAAGCAAAAAACTGTGGAAGTAAAAGAAATTAAACTTCGCCCCGGCATTGAAAAGCATGATTATGATGTAAAAATGCGTTCCATTGATAAGTTCCTTAGCGCTGGTGATAAGGTTAAAGTGACTTTAAGATACCGTGGCCGTGAAATGGCCCACCAAGAAATCGGTATGGAAGTTCTAAACCGGGTGCGCGAACAATTCGCGGACGTAACCAAAATTGAACAAATGCCCAAAATGGAAGGCCGGCAGATGATCATGATCATCGCGCCGAAATAATGCCGTAATTAACGCATTAATTTCATTAGAGACGTTACAATAAAATCATTAAGAGCAGTTCATAATCGATCTGCTTTTTTTGTAAAATCGAGTCGAAAAATTTAATCCATTTTAAGTCTTTGAACCGTCTCCTTATTTGTATTATTCGGTCCTTTATGCTACAATATATTTGATGGTGCGCCCATTGGTAGCACTACATATTACGCTGGATTGGTTCAGCTGAACTTTACAACGTAATTGCAAAAAGAAACCCGCCGTATGTAGAGATACTCGGTGGGTTTTTTGTTGGCTTGATTTAAACCAATCGCGCGCCGTTCGGTACGGGGCGTTCGGGTTGGGCGATCACCAGCGCGCCGTCCTCATCATAAAAACCAGTAAGAAGAAATTCCGATTTAATCGGGCCTATTTGCATGGGTGGAAAATTTACCACCGCAACGATCTGTTTGCCGATCAGCTCCTCAGGCTTATAATGAACGGTAATTTGAGCACTTGATTTTTTAATACCAAGATCACCGCCAAAATCGACCCATACTTTATAAGCAGGTTTTTTCGCTTCGAGGAATTCTTCGGCTCTCACCACAGTGCCAATTTTTAATTCTATCTTTTGAAAATCATCCCATGAAATTGTATCAC
>CALDNY010000316.1 GCA_937914685.1 uncultured Kordiimonadaceae bacterium | reverse complement strand
TGGTTTCATGAAAAATACAGGGTCAACCTTATCGGGGTCTTCACCAAATTCGACCACATGATCTTTATAATTTAACCCCACACAATAGATGCGATTTACGGGAAATTTTTCAGATAGGCCCGCAATATCAACCATTGGGGCGGGTTTGGATGGAAATATTAAAGTCACTTAGGCTATCCTTTTGATTGATCGTATAATTGTTTAGCGCGGCCTTCAAATGACATGACCATCTTATGGACAGCATCACTAAATAAACCTCCGACAAGTTTTTGAAATAATTTATTTTTAAATTCAAAGTCAACTTCGAAATGAATGCTGGAGCCACCCTCGGCTAAATCCTTAAATTGCCAAAGATTATGAAGATGACTTAAAGGGCCCTTGATATAGTCAATTTCAATTTGATTTTCAGTTAAAATGACATGCGAAGTAAAACGTTCACGAAACATTTTAAACCCTATAATCAAATCGGCGTAAAAATCATTTTTTGTTTGTTTATAAAGTCTTGTGTCAATACACCACGGCAGAAAATCAGGATACTTAGCCACGTCAGCGACCAAATCATACATTTGCTGAGCCGTATAGGGGAAATTTTTATCTTCGACAAATCTGGGCATTAGAGAGAATGGTTCGGGTTATGTTTTTTCATTTCATCAATATCAATGGGGGCATCTTGATGAATATGATTTGTTTGTTTTTTAAGCTTGGCTAATCTTGCTGCTTTAAGCACTTCAAAATCCTCGCTGGCATGATGTGATGATCGGGTCAATGGTGATGAAGATATATGAAGGAACCCTTTGGCTAAACCGCGTTTTTTATAAGCTATAAACTGGTCTGGCTTAATGAATTCTTCTACTTCTACATGCTTTTTAGTTGGCTGTAAATATTGGCCTATGGTCATAAAATCAATATCGGCTGAGCGCATATCATCCATCACTTGAAGCACTTCAACCTCTTGTTCGCCAAGGCCTAGCATAACGCCTGATTTTGTGAAAATTTCAGGGTCAATTTCTTTAACCCGTGATAGCAAATTCAGAGAATGAAAATAACGCGCACCAGGCCGTATCCGCGTATAAAGGCGCGGCACGGTTTCCATATTATGATTAAAAACATCGGGTTTTGCGGCTATGACCTTTTCGAGTGCGCCGGGTTTATTACGAAAATCAGGGGTCAGAATTTCAATGGTGGTTGTGGGTGATGCGGCGCGAACCGCAGCAATCACTTTGACAAATTGATCAGCACCACCATCGTCCAAGTCATCACGGTCAACGGAAGTGATAACGATATGCTTCATGTCTGTGACGACGACCATTTCGGCGACATGGGCCGGTTCATCAGCATCGACTGGGTTGCCTTTGCCGGTTTTAATATTGCAAAATCGACATGCCCTTGTGCAAGTGTCGCCTAAAATCATGACCGTGGTGTGCTTTTTGGTCCAACATTCGCCAATATTTGGGCATGCGGCCTCTTCACAAACGGTGTTAAGTTTGAGCCCACGCATTAAATTACGGGTTTCAATATAACCTTTTGATGTGGGCGCCTTGACCCTGATCCAGTCTGGTTTTCGCTTATAGTCATTCATTTTTTTAAGCTCGTCATATCATTATATTATTAAAAATGGAGGGCTTTATCGTAAGCGTCAAGAACCGCTTCATGCATCATTTCCGACATGGTTGGATGGGGGAAAATTGTATGCATTAATTCCGTTTCCGTGGTCTCAAGTGTTCTTGCTATGGTATAGCCTTGTATCATCTCTGTTACTTCGGCACCGATCATATGGGCACCGAGCAATTCGCCTGTTTTATCATCAAAGACTGTTTTAACCAACCCTTCCGGCTCACCCATGGCGATCGCTTTACCATTTGCCATAAAAGGAAAGCGGCCAACGCGTACTTTATAGCCTTTTTCCTTAGCCGCTTTTTCCGTAAGTCCAACACTGGCCACTTGCGGCCGGCAGTATGTACAGCCGGGAATATTACCTTTATCCATGGGATGGAGGTTTTTAATATCTTTATTTCCTTTATCACGGGCAATTTTCTCGACCAATATGACCCCTTCATGGCTCGCTTTATGGGCTAGCCAAGGCGGTCCCGTCACATCACCAATTGCGTGAATGCCTTTAATATTGGTATGGCCCCATTGATCTGTAACCACATGACCACGGTCAGTTTTGATTTTATTTTCCTCTAAACCGATATTTTCAACATTACCGTCAATGCCAATTGCGATGATCACTCTATCGACTTCCATTTGCTCACTTTTGCCGCCTTTGGCTTCGATGGTGCAAATAACACTGTCTTTTTTGTTTTTCAATGAGGTGACACTGGCATTGGTTTTAATTTTAATGCCTTGTGATTTAAAGGATTTCTCGGCTAATGTTGAAATTTCTTCGTCTTCAACGGGCATAACCCGATCTAACATCTCAATGACCGTAACATCGGCACCAAGTTCATTATAAAAGCTGGCAAATTCAATGCCGATAGCACCAGAGCCGATCACTAATAATTTTTTAGGCATCATATTAGGCACCAGCGCATGACGATAGGTCCAGACCAGATTTCCGTCAGCCTGCAAATGAGGTAATTGTTTGGCCCGCGCTCCCGTTGCCAAGATAATATCTGTAGCTTCAATCATGGTTTTTTTACCGTCTTTTTCAACGGAAAGTTTGCTCGGTGATACCAGTGATCCCTGCCCTTCGATGACGGTGATTTTATTTTTTTTCATAAGATGAGCAATGCCTGCACTAAGCTGTGCGGCGATACCGCGACTGCGCGCTACGACTTTATCAAGATCAAAACCTAGATCAGCAGCAATAAGCCCGTAATCGGCAGCATGTTTCATATTATGAAAAACTTCCGCAGAACGCAGCAATGCTTTAGTCGGTAGACAACCCCAATTTAGACAGATTCCGCCTAGATTTTCCCGTTCTATCACCGCCGTTTTAAAACCAAGCTGTGCGGCGCGAATGGCGGCAACATAACCACCAGGACCAGAGCCAAGAACAACAAGATCAAATTTTTGAACGCTCATACTATATCCTTATAATAACATTGTTGATGGTTGTTCGAGGAACATTTTAACCGCCGCTAAATAATTGGCGCCGCCCGCCCCATCAATGGCCCGATGATCACAGGCTAGATTTACCGACATCACCGTAGCCACCGTAAGCTCACCGTTTTTAACGATAGCGCGTTGTTCACCTGCACCGATTGCTAAAATCGCCGCTTGGGGCGGATTAATCACTGCTTGAAATTGCTTAACGCCCATCATTCCTAGATTAGAGATGGAAAAAGTACCACCCGAATAATCTTCTGGCATTAATTTGCCCTCGTGGGCGCGTTTGGCGAGGTCTTTTACTTCGTCTGAAATGGCGCGTAAGCCTTTTTGATCCGCACCACGCACGACGGGGGTAATAAGCCCTCCTTCGATGGCAACCGCCACTGAAATATCGGCGCGGTTAAATTGGCGCATGACATCGCCGTGAAATTGGACGTTGGCTTCTGGCACTTTAATAAGGGCAAGCGCACAAGCACGTATGACAAAGTCATTGACAGAAATTTTATAATCATCAGACAGGCTATTGAGCTGTTTGCGCGCGGCCATAAGATTATCAAGTTCAATATCGACCCCAAGATAGAAATGGGGGACGGTTTGCTTGGATTCTGTGAGACGTTTGGCGATTGTTTTACGCATATTGCTGAGTTTAATTTCAACATAGGGCGCATCACCACTTATGCATTGCATCGCAACATTGGTCGCGGCACTTGGTGTATAATTCTCAACGTCGCTTTTAACGATGCGTCCGTGTGGGCCTGATCCTGAAATTTGCGAAATATCATAGCCATTTTGTTGGGCAATGCGTTTTGCTAAAGGCGACGCAAATAATCGGTCTGTTTTGTTTCCTGATACCATTGGGGCGGGGGCTGATTTTGCCACAGGTTTTTGTTCTATGACCGGGGTCACTGCAACGGGTGTTGTTGGCGCAGGAGCTTCTGCATTGGGAGTTTTTGCAATGGGGTCGGCTGTAATAGCGTCTGCGGCACTGAGGTCTTCGCCTTCTTCTAATAAGACCGCAATCAATGTTCCTACAGGGATGTTTTCAGCACCGTCGGCCACTAGAATTTTACCAATGACGCCGTCATCAATGCTTTCAAATTCCATGGTTGCTTTATCGGTTTCAATTTCGGCCATTATAGTGCCGCTTTCGACCGTATCGCCAACTTTAACCAACCATTTGGCAAGGGTTCCTGTTTCCATTGTTGGTGAAAGGGCGGGCATGCGAAGTTCTATGGTCATTATTGGTCTCCCCCTTTATAACATACGGATTTAATGGCTTTAATGATGCGTTCTTGACTGACCACGGCCAGCTTTTCAAGGTTTGCCGCATAAGGCATGGGTACATCTTCGTTGGTGACCCTGATCACAGGAGCATCGAGATAATCAAAGGCATCTTCCATAAGTCTTGCCGATATTTCCGAGCTAATACTGCACGAGATCCACCCTTCTTCGATACAAACGGCACGATTGGTTTTTTGTACTGATGCAATCACGGTATCCATATCAAGGGGGCGCAAAGTGCGAAGGTCAACCACTTCGGCGTCAATGCCCTCAAGGGCTAATTTTTCCGCAGCCTCTAAGGCAAATTTTACGCCGATAGAATAACTGATCAATGTCACATCAGAACCAGTGCGAACAACGGCGGCCTTGCCGATGGGAACGGTATAATCATCAACTGCAGGAACATCAAAACTTTGACCATAAACCATTTCATTTTCAAGGAAAATTACTGGATTTTCGCTTTTAATGGCGGATTTAAGGAGTCCTTTACAATCGGCCGCACTATAAGGGGCAATAACAATAAGTCCCGGTATATGGGCAAACCATGAGGCATAATTTTGTGAATGCTGTGCGCCGACCCGTGAGGCCGCGCCGTTTGGTCCGCGAAAGACCATCGGGCATCTAATTTGACCGCCGGACATATAATTTGTTTTTGCCGCTGAATTGACAATATGATCCATAGCCTGCATGGCAAAATTAAAGGTCATATATTCGACAATAGGTTTAAGCCCTGCCATCGCCGCACCAACCGCAAGGCCAGTAAAGCCATGTTCGGTAATGGGGGTATCAATGACGCGCTCTGATCCAAATTCTGCTAACAGATTTTGAGTGACCTTATAAGCTCCCTGATATTCAGCGACCTCCTCGCCCATAACAAAAACAGTATCATCAAGGCGCATTTCTTCGGCCATCGCATCTCTTAAGGCTTCACGAACCGTAATATTATTATAGGTTGTCCCTTCGGGCAAGTCGTCTTGGAGGGGGACTATATTAATAGGTGCTGAAACCGCTTGGGCTTCGCTTGGTTTATTTTCGGCAATGCGCTCTTCGCGTGGATTTAGATTTATGGTGCTAATGGTTCCAAGGTCTTCACCTTCCTCTAATATAATAGCAATAAGTGTTCCAACAGCGATACCTTCTGCGCCGTCTGCAACAAGGATTTTACCCATGATACCGTCTTCGTCGGTTTCAAGTTCCATGGTCGCTTTATCTGTTTCTATTTCGGCGATGATATCACCGGCGGATAATTTATCGCCTTCTTTCACGGTCCATTTGGCAATGGTTCCTTCGGTCATGGTTGGCGACATGGCGGGAAGAAGAATTTCTACTGACATAATAGTGTTTCCTTATTTTCTTATTATTCGGCGACGAGAATGTCGGTATAAAGTTCTGATGGATCTGGCTCAGGGCTATTTTGGGCAAATTCAGCAGCCTCAGAGACCACAGCCTTAATTTCCTTATCGATTTTTTTAAGCTGATCTTCAGATAGGAGTTTTCCGTCAAGCAGACGCCTCTTAATTTGATCAATAGGATCACTTTCGGAACGCATTTTAGAGACTTCTTCTTTTGATCTATATTTTGCAGGATCTGACATGGAATGTCCGCGATAACGATATGTTTTCATCTCTATCAGTACAGGGCCTTTGCCTTGACGGCATGTGGCAACAGCACGGTCGGCGGCTTCTTTAACCGCAAGAACATCCATGCCATCAACCATTTCACCGTCAATTTTAAAACTTTCACCTCGGCGGTAAAGTTCTATTTCTGATGAGGCGCGCTCAAGGGAAGTTCCCATGGCATATTGGTTGTTTTCAATGATGAATATGACGGGCAAATTCCAAAGCCGCGCCATGTTAAAACTTTCATAAACCTGACCCTGATTGACCGCACCGTCACCAAAATAAGTGACAGACACATTATCTGATTTGCGGTATTTATGGGCAAATGCAAGGCCAGTACCGATTGGCACCTGCGCGCCAACAATGCCGTGACCGCCGAAAAAGCCTTTTTCAACGCTGAACATATGCATTGAACCACCTTTACCGCTTGAAATTCCGTCGGCCCGTCCTGTAAGTTCGGCTAGAATGATTTTTGGATCAATGCCACATGCAAGCATATGGGCATGATCACGGTAACTAGTAAGGATACTATCACCGTCTTTTAAGGCCGCCTGAATTCCTGTAACCACGGCTTCTTGACCGATATAAAGATGGCAAAATCCACCAATCAAACCCATACCATACATTTGACCTGCTTTTTCCTCAAAGCGGCGCATCATTAACATGGTTTTATAATATTCGATTAATTCTTCGTTTGTCGCCTCTGGGGTTTTTGCTTTTACATTTTTTCGGCGAGCCGTCGGTTTCCCGCTTTTTACTGATTTGCGAGGGCTAGGTTTTTTAGCCATAGTTTATTACTCATGTTGTTGATATTAGTTATCTAAAATAGTTTTAATTATTTATAGCAGACAATGATTTATCTTTAAAACATACCTTTATAATCACTAAAAGTTATTGAAATACAACAATTATTTTAAGTTAACTTGATTTTGGTTAATTCTGTAAATTAGCAAATATTTATTTTGCTAATAATGTTATGTGATAACAATTTGAAAACAAAAGATTTTTAAGCAATTTAATCATTTTACATATTAAAGTTTGTCTATTTTTGAATTTTATTGGGAATGATAATTTCGTCAGGATGGGAAAAACCAAGTTCTTGACGGACTAATTCATCAAGATAATCAGGATCAATATGATCACTAGAAAGTAGGGAGACGTGAAGTTCAAGATCAGAACGGGCGGCAGCAAGCTCTGCTTGGCGAACTTCTAGCTCGGTTATTTCAGTATTGAGAAGCTTTTGCGAGGAGAAGCTTTTAAAACCATGAGCGGCAAAATAAATAGATATCAATGACGCTAAAAGCGGTACTGATATGGATTTCAAACGAAATAATATGGTTTTTGTCTTTTTCATAGGTAGAGAGAATCACATCCGATTCGGCGGGTCAAGTCTTTTTTCAAAAAAAGAATCGTTTAGAGTCAATATACTAGGTTAAACACAATATATAGTAGGCCTGATTCGCAAAGCCCATAGGCTTTAATGATTTTTGTTTGATGGGGGGAGCTATCGTTCTAGTTTTTTGTCTAAAAGGGGGCTACCGCGCTTTGCGCTACATGAGCCCCCTTCCCTCAAACACCAAAAACCTATCCATATATAATCCAACCCAGGCACAAGCACCAAACATCAACTGGATAATTCCCAGTAATTCGGAACGATCTATCACCATTTCGAGGAGGTCCTGTGCCGTTAGCCTAAGCCGGAGGCAGCAAAAATTTATTGCGGCGCCTGAGGCCAAACAAAAAAAGAGAAGCAACTGATAAACCTACAATCTATCAAACAAGTTCTTTTTCAAGAATATTTTATTTCTTCAAAATAGACTTGCCAGCGTAGGTCGCGGCACTGCCGAGCATTTCTTCAATTCTAATTAATTGATTATATTTTGCCAACCGGTCGGAGCGGGCGAGCGAGCCAGTTTTGATTTGCCCGCAATTTGTGGCAACGGCAAGATCGGCAATAGTGGCGTCTTCGGTTTCGCCGCTACGGTGGGACATGACGCAGCTATAAGAGGCTCTATGGGCCATATTTACCGCATCAAAAGTTTCACTTAATGTACCGATTTGGTTTACTTTAATGAGGATCGAGTTTGCCACTCCTTGCTTGATGCCATCGCTTAAGCGTTTGGGGTTGGTGACAAATAAATCATCGCCTACCAATTGAACTTTATCGCCTAATGTGTCTGTATGGATTTTCCAACCTTGCCAGTCATCTTCGTCCATACCGTCTTCGATAGAGAAAATCGGATAGTTTTTGCAAAGATCAACATAATAGTCGGCCATTTGAGCGCTTGTTAATGATTTTCCTTCGCCTTTAAGCTCATATTTACCGTTTTTGTAAAATTCTGATGAGGCGGCATCAAGGGCCAGCATAATATCTTTGCCCGGTTTATATCCTGCGGCTTCTATGGATTGCATGATAAAATCTAAGGCTTCAGTTGTTCCTTGTAAATTTGGAGCAAAGCCGCCCTCGTCACCCACGCCTGTATTATGGCCTGCGTCGGATAATTTCTTTTTCAAGGTATGGAAAATTTCAGCACCCATACGGATAGCGTCGCGAATAGTCCCTGCGCTAATGGGCATGATCATAAATTCTTGAATATCAATGGGGTTATTGGCATGTTCGCCGCCATTGATAATATTCATCATCGGTACTGGTAAAATATGAGCATTTGGCCCACCAAGATAGCTATAAAGAGGCATGGCTGCTTCGTCTGCGGCGGCTTTGGCAACGGCCAAGCTGACGCCAAGGATTGCATTTGCGCCGAGGCGTGATTTATTATCAGTGCCATCAAGGTCACGCATGGCATTATCAATGATAATTTGATCTTCGGCGTCAATGCCAGTTAGGGCGTCATAAATTTCACCATTGACCGCCTCAACCGCTTGAAGAACACCTTTACCGTGGTATCTTTTGCCGCCATCACGAAGTTCAACCGCTTCATGGGCCCCTGTCGACGCGCCAGACGGCACAGCGGCGCGACCAAAAGCACCTGTTTCGAGTGTTACGTCAACTTCAACTGTAGGATTGCCACGACTGTCAATGATTTCGCGACCTTTGATGTCAATAATTGCTGTCATATTATTTCTCGTATTAAATGTGGTTTATACCAGTCTTGACTGTTTAAGAGCAGCTTTAATGAATGAAGAAAATAACGGATGTGGTGCAAACGGTTTGGATTTAAGTTCTGGATGAAATTGAACCCCAATATACCAAGGATGGTCTTTAAGTTCGACAATTTCCGGCAATGTTCCGTCTGGTGAGAGGCCAGAAAATATTAATCCTGCCGCTTCTAATTTCTCACGGTAATTGATATTGACTTCATAACGGTGACGATGACGTTCAGATATAATATTGGTGCCGTAAATTTCTTCGATTTTGCTGCCTTTTACCAGATGGGCATCGTACGCGCCCAAACGCATGGTACCGCCTTTATCATCTTTTTCATCGCGAATTTGAATAACACCGTCTAAATCCCATTCGGTCATTAAGCCGACAACGGGGGCGTCGCATGAGCCAAATTCTGTTGAATTAGCGCCTTCAATGGCGGCTAAGTTTCTGGCGGCTTCGATACAGGCCATCTGCATTCCAAAACATATTCCAAAATAAGGAATGTTTTTAATACGGGCATAATGAGCGGCGGCAATCTTACCTTCCGCACCACGTTCACCAAAACCACCCGGCACTAAAATACCGTCAACTTTTTCCAAAATATCGATAGCATTTTCTTCTTCGAATATCTTAGCATCAATCCACTCAACTTTGACCTTTACATTATTAGCAAAACCGCCGTGGATCAAGGCTTCGGTCAGAGATTTATAAGCATCTTTTAATTCTACATATTTACCAACAATAGCAATATTTACTTCGCCTTCCGGCTCGTTAACATGATCAGAGACATCAAGCCAACGGGTCAGATCCGGTACTGTATCAGATGGACTAAGGTGAAAGGCTTTTAATACTTCATTATCAAGGCCTTCGGCGTGATAGTTCAAGGGGACTTCATAGATGCTTTTAGCATCGAGAGCTTGAATAACAGCAGATTCAGCTACATTACAAAATAATCCTATTTTGCGGCGATCGCTATCGGGTATTTCATGTTCGGTCCGACATACCAGAATATCAGGTTGAATGCCGATGCTTCTGAGTTCTTTGACCGAATGTTGTGTTGGTTTGGTTTTAAGTTCTGCCGCGGCGCTAATATAAGGAACCAATGTTAAATGAATATAGATACATTGACCGCGCAGATCATTGCCAAGTTGGCGTAGAGCTTCAAGAAAAGGCAGGCTTTCGATATCACCAATTGTACCACCCACTTCGCATAGAACAAAATCCGTATTTTCTTCAATGTCTGATTTGACGAAATTTTTAATAGCGTCTGTCACATGGGGGATCACTTGAACTGTGGCCCCTAAATAATCGCCGCGACGTTCTTTTGCGATGATTTCAGAATAGATGCGACCTGTGGTGATATTATCGCTTTTACGGGCGGGAACGCCGGTAAAGCGTTCATAATGACCAAGATCAAGATCCGTTTCCGCCCCATCATCGGTAACAAAAACCTCACCATGTTGATAAGGTGACATGGTGCCAGGATCCACATTAAGATAAGGATCAAGTTTTCTAAGTCTTACGGAATATCCTCTTGATTGCAAAAGAGCGCCTAATGCGGCGGAGAGTAAGCCTTTCCCTAATGAGGAAACAACACCGCCGGTAATAAATATAAATCGTGTCATTGGTTGCTTACAATCCAGAATACTTATAATTTTTTTCTTTTAAATTAAACGCTAGCTTAGCCAACGGTTAAAAAATTAGTTTGAAACAGGAACTTGTGGTGTTTCATCTACTTTAGGAACTGTTTGTTCAATGGTTATTGAGGCAGGAGCATCAAGAACTGAACTGGTTAATGTATCTTGTTTAGCCATCCATGCCAGAAGCAGGCTCGTTACGAAAAAACATCCTACTAAAACTGTTGTCATACGGGTTAGCAGATTAGCGGCTGAACGACCCGTCATCATGCTAGTTGGGCCACCACCAATTCCAAGGGCACCGCCTTCGGATTGCTGTAACAATATAGTAATAACAAGGGATACTGCTAACATTAAATGTATAACAAGAACGACTTCTTGCATCTTATTTCTCTTTCATTATATTTTAATAGCAAATGTCATTCTGCTAATAGCGTTATTTATATCAAGGCTTTTACGCTAAAGATTACGCCGTGGCTAGTATAAATTTTAACCAATTTGATCATAGGCACTTATGATACCGTAAAAGTCATCAGCTTTGAGGCTTGCACCACCGACAAGAGCACCATTTACATTAGGCACAGACATAAGGGCGTGAGCATTAGAGGCTTTGACGGAACCACCATATAAAATTTTAATTTGTGACGCATTTTCGCCGAAGCGGCCATTTAATACTTGGCGAATAGCATTATGAATTTCTTCCACATCGCTCTCGGTCGGAGTGCGCCCTGTGCCAATCGCCCAAACTGGCTCATAGGCTATAAGGGTATTTTCTACCACGCTTTGATCAGGGATAGAGGCTTTTACTTGTGATGTCACCACCTCTAATGCTTGACCAGCATCACGTTGCTTTTCGGTTTCTCCAACGCAAATAATAGCATTTAAGCCTATGGATTGTGCGGCTTCTGCCTTGGCTTTGACTGTTTCATTATCTTCTGCGTGATCGGCGCGGCGTTCGGAATGGCCGACAATGACATAGCGGGCGTCTAAATCTTTGATCATAGCAGCAGAAATATCACCAGTGTGGGCGCCGCTGATATTAAAATGACAGTCCTGCGCGCCAATAGAGAGATGATCGGTGGCTAGTTTAGAAAAAGCGTTGATTAAAGTATAAGGAGGACAAATAAGAACATCACAATTAGCACCATTTTGACTAATCAGATCATTTAAGCGGTTTATTTGATCTATACTGGCCGTTAAACCATTCATTTTCCAGTTTCCAGCAACAAGTGCTTTTGGTGCAGTCATGTCAGTTTTAATCCTTTTGAATGTCTTGAGATCATTTTAACCAATATTAGCCTGATTAACAGAAATTTTTAAAAAATTCCATCAGGATTTGGCTTTTATGGCTCAATTAATGTTTTTATGGTTGTTTTATAGTTGCGCATGAACAACGAGATACTTATTATGCCGCAATTATCAATGAAATAGTAGCACACTGCTACATGATTTACATCGTAAAATAGGGTTTGTTTAATGTTTGATTTTATTAGAAAAGGTGTCGGTTCAATGATTGCCGGCGTTCTTTTGGCTCTTCTTATTGCTAGTTTTGCATTATGGGGTATTGGCGATCCTCTTGGCACTATTGCAGGTGGCGATGTGGCAGAGGTTGGTTCAGAAAAAATAAGTCCCAATAATCTGATCCGTACTTTTGATAGAGATTTTACCCAAGCACAGCAAACTTATGGTGAAAGTTTTACCAAGGAACTGGCAATACAGGTGGGATTTGGTTCTCAAGTTATGGCCCAATTGGTTCAACGCAAAGCATTTGATGTCGAAGCTCATCAGTTAGGCCTTAGAGTGAGCGACCAAGAATTGCGTGATCTGATTTTTTCTATTTCTAGCTTTCAGGGCGTTGATGGTAAATTTAGCCGTGATTTTTTCAATCAGATCGCCTATTCACAGGGTTATAGCGTCAAGGAATTAGAGAATGTTTTTCGGGCTGATATTATCCGAGGTAATTTAATAGAAGGGCTTCGTGCTAATATTAATATACCAGAAGTCTCAATTGAATTGCTCAATAAATATAACTCAGAGCAAAGAACCGCAGAAATTTTAACGATCCCTGCTAGTGCAATGCTTAATATCGGTGATATGAGCGATCAAGATATTTCGCAATATTATGATCAACATCCTGATCGTTATATGGCACCAGAATATCGTGATATTAGTTATGTTGAAGTTTCTGATAATGACTTTGATGACATGATCAGCATTAGTGATGAAGAAGCCATTGAATCCTATGAAGCTAGAATTGATGAATTTACCAAACAAGAAGATCGTAGTTTTGTTCAAATTTTACTGGATGATCTTGACAGTGCTAATCAGGCCTATACAGAATTAGAAAACGGCAAGACTTTTGATGAAGTTATTTTAGAAAAAACCGGTGAAACGGCAGAGGATAACCAATTTGAAGCACAAACACAGACCGATTTTGCCGAAATCTACGGACAAGAAGCTGCAGATCAAGTGTTTTCTTTAGATGTGAATGCTTATTCAAAGCCTATTGAATCTGCTTTTGGTGCTTATATCTTTAAAGTGTTGAATATTGATCAGGGATCATCAAAAAGTTTTGAAACCGTAAAAGATGACATTATCAATCATTTAACGGCGGATAAAAAACTGAACCTGCTTTATGAGAAAACTGAAAAAATTGAAGATGAACTGGCTGCAGGCTCTCTTATTAATGAAATTGCCGATGCAGTATCATTACAATTAAAGCAGGTTAAGAATGTTAGTCAAACAGGGCTTACACCTGATGGCACAGCATCGGACCAATTGCCCCTTATTGTCGATTTTTTAGATCATAGTTTTGAAAATACAATAGATAGTGAATTAGAGCTTTATGAAGGTATTTCAAATAAATTTTATATGCTCAGTGTTGATAATATTATTGAAAGTAAATTGCGCCCCTTAGATGAGGTTAAAGATCAGGTTAGCTTTGATGTGGCCCAAAGCCGCCGTGAGGATTTAGCAAGCGCACTTGCCACAAAAATCACCAGTGAATATGACGCTCAAAGCACAGCCGAAAAATCGCTGTCTGATTATTTGGAAATGGGCAGCAATCTTGTGGTTAATGAGGTTACTGTTGGCAGAGACAATATTGAAAATAATGTCAGCTCCAATATTCATAGAAGTATTTTTAATCAGAAAATTGGCGCCATTGAAATGATCCCTGCTGCGGATAATGATGGCTTTGTTTTGGTCAGAGTGAAAGATCGCATATTCTCAAATGTGACCTCGGATGATGAGAGCAAGAAAACATTAGAGGCTATGAATAGTTCTTATCAATCGGATATTTTGAATGTTTATATGCAGCATCTCGTCAAGTCCCTTCCTGTGGTTGTTAATGAAAATATGGTCAAGCAATCTTTAGATTTCATTGTTAATCCAGCAGATCAATTATAAGGGGATAAACAATGACCTTTTTTCCTGAACCCGCAAGTTTTAATAAAACGTATGACCAAGGAAAAGCTCAAGTTCTTTGGACTAATCAAGTGGCCGACCTTGAAACATCGGTCAGTGCTTATTTAAAATTATGCCAAGATGAGAAATATTCAATTTTGCTTGAATCTGTTGAAGGCGGCGCTATTCGTGGGCGTTATACTTTCATTGGATTAAAGCCTGACATTGTTTGGCGCTGCAATGGTGATAGTGCCCAAATAAACAGGAAGGCCCTTGAAGGGGTTTTGGAAAAAGATTTTCAAGATAGTGATCAGCCTTCATTGATGAGTTTGCGTAGTTTGTTTAGTGAAAGCCTGATTGATCTTCCCGAAGATATGCCACCCTCTGCCGCAGGATTAATTGGCTATATGGGCTATGATATGGTCCGCTTGATGGAAACATTGCCTCCAGCCAAGGATGATGCTTTAGGATTGCCAGATAGTTTATTCATTCGGCCAACTATTATGGTGGTTTTTGATAGTATTACGGATTTACTAACCATCGTAACGCCAGTTCGGCCAGAAACGGACGTCAGCGCGTCAAAAGCCCGTCTTGCAGCAGAAGGACGGCTCAAAGAAATTATTGATATTTTGGCGCAACCTATACCACCTAAAGCGAAAAGTATTAGTGTCATTGATAAACCCAATTAATGCGTCTAAATAATTTTTTCG
>CALDNY010000315.1 GCA_937914685.1 uncultured Kordiimonadaceae bacterium | reverse complement strand
TTGGAAGTCCGGATATGAGAATCCCGATTTCATATGCTTTACAATGGCCTAAACGCATACAAACACCGGCTAAAAAACTTGATTTAACACAGATCGGTGAGCTTAACTTTATCCGACCAGATGAGAAACGTTTTCCTGCCCTTAAAATTACACGAGATGTATTGCAAATTGGTGGAAGTGCGCCTACTATCCTCAACGCTTCAAATGAAGTTGCCGTTTGTGCCTTTCTTAATAAGAAAATCGGCTATCTTGATATTGCTAATATAGTGGAAGAAACTTTGAATAAAATAACCATACATAATATGACTAGCTTAAGCGAAGTTCATGATGTTGATGAAATTGCCAGAAGAATTTCTACCGAATTAGTTAATGGAGTTAAACATTAACATGGAAATGATCTTATCTTACGGGCAAATGCTTTTGGCATTCTTTGCTGTGCTGACTGTTTTAGTTTTCGTCCATGAATGGGGACATTATATTATTGCCCGTCTAAACGGTGTGCGTGTAGACGTGTTTTCCATTGGTTTTGGCCCGGAAATTTGGGGTTTTAATGATAAGAATGGCACGCGCTGGAAATTTAGCTGGATCCCTCTTGGCGGATACGTCAAATTTTTTGGTGATGGAGGCGAGGCGAGTACGCGCAGCCCTGAATTGGCCACTATGTCGGACGCTGATAGATCTGTGGCTTTTCATTATAAAAAACTTCATCAAAGGGCCGCGATTGTCTTTGCCGGCCCAGCGGTTAATTTTCTATTTGCTATTTTAATTCTTGCAGGGATGTTTTTTACCTATGGTCGCTTGGTTATTGCCCCAGTTGTGGGCGATGTAGTGGAAAATAGTGCCGCATATTCTGCCGGAATATTACCTGGTGATAAGGTGATCTCTATTGATCATGAGGCGATAAATAGTTTTCAACAGATACAACAACATATATATTTTAAAGTAAAAGATAATGTGGAAATTGTCGTCCAGCGCAATGGCGAGCTGATAAGTTTAGATTTTAATTTAAAAATCATAGAGAAAAAAGATATTCTTGGTCGATCGTCCCAAGTTAGGCAAATCGGTATTCGTAGTAATGCTCAGGACTATGAGGTATTAGAGTATGGCCCTCTTGATGCGCTTTGGTATGCGACGATATATACCAAAGAGCTTACCGTTAGAAATTTACAAGGTATATGGCAAATCATTACAGGGGATCGTTCTGCAGATGAGTTGGGCGGACCGATTACAATTGCCAGAGTTGCTGGTAAAATGGCTGAAATCAGTCTGGTATCGCTGATTAACTTTGCAGCGCTTATTTCTATCTCCTTGGGAATGATTAATTTATTTCCGATCCCAATGTTAGATGGGGGACATCTGCTATATTATGCTATAGAGGCCATAAGAGGTCGAAAAATGAGCGACAACGCACAAGAAATAGGTTTTCGTATTGGCTTGGTCGTTGTATTAAGTTTGATGGTATTCGCAACATTTAATGATATTAGTGTGAATTAGTTAGTTTGAATGATTTTTTGATAAATAATTAAGGTAAGATTTAGTGATATTGCAACAACATAAATTTATTGGCTTTTGTCTATTCATATTATTCTCAATGACGCATGTTTTTGCGGTTACTAGTGTGCAAGCCCAGACCGCCGTGGATACGACAGCTCAGGGTGTTGTTATTACAAAAATTGAAGTCAATGGAAATAAACGAATTGAGACGAGTACTATTGAATCTTATTTGCTTCTTGGTGTTGGTGATCAATATACTGATTTATTAAGTGACGCTACGCTTAAAAGATTATACGGAACCAGTCTTTTTTCAGATGTTGATATCGGACGTCGTGGTAGTGTTCTGGTGATCCAAGTTGCTGAGAACCCGATTCTGAACCGTATTGTTTTTGAAGGTAATAAATATAAGGATGATGAAAAATTATATGAGGAGGTTCAACTTCGTCCTCGCATCGTCTTCTCCCGAGCAAAAGTAAGAGCCGATGTTCAACGTATTCTTGAAGTCTATCGTCGTGGGGGTCGTTTCGCAGCAGCGGTTGATCCTAAAGTTATTCAATTAGAACAAAATCGTGTCAATTTAGTTTTTGAAATATCTGAGGGTGCTAAAAGTGTTATTGGTAAAATAAACTTTATGGGTAATAAAGTTTTTAATAATGATATTTTACGTGCAAAAATGGTTACCACGGAAAGTCGGTGGTGGAAATTTATGGCCTCAGAAGATACTTATGATCCTGACCGCTTAAATTATGATAAACAATTGCTAAGAGATTTTTACCGTGAGCAGGGCTATGCGGATTTTAGAATAACCTCCGCCGTGGCCGAATTATCACCAGATAAGAAGAATTTTTTCATAAATATTTCTCTTGAAGAAGGGGAACTTTATACTTTCGGTAAAATTACCGTAGAAAGTAAGATTGAAGAATTGGATTCTAAAGTACTTGAGAGTGCTGTGTTAACCGTTGGAGGTGAGCAATATGATTCTAAAGCCATTGATAATTCTGTGGACTTTCTGACTGAGATCGCGGGCTTAAGAGGTTACGCTTTTGTTGATATTCGCCCAAGCGTGCGACGAAATAGAAAAGACCGTACTGTTGATATTATATATGTAGTCAATAAAGCCCCCCGGGTTTACGTAGAAGAAATAAAAATTATTGATAATGTACGAACCCACGATAAAGTAATTCGCCGTGAACTTCGTCTTGTCGAAGGGGATTCTTATAATTCATCCAAATTGAATAGATCTGAAATCACGGTGCGCGGGCTTCAATTCTTTAAAGAAGTTAGTATCGAACAAATAGAAGGCACCGCTGCGGATAAAACAATTCTTGAAATTACTGTAGAAGAACAACCGACGGGTGAGTTATCTGTTGGAGCGGGTTATTCTAGTTTTGAGGGATTATTAATCGATTTTAGCGTTGCAGAAAGAAATCTTCTTGGTAAAGGCCAGCAGGCTAGGATGGGGGCTAGGTTATCAAAACGCCGTAAAGAAGTAGATTTAAGCTTTACTGAACCTTACTTCTTTGACCGTCAACTTGCTGTTGGTATGGATGTCTATTTAAGAGATACCAATTATATTGAAAGCGGATTTCGTAGTAAAACAATGGGCTCGTCTTTGCGTACTGGTTTTCCTATTACTGAATATTTTGTTATGAATTTGTCATATGGCATTAAACAAGATGATGTCTTTGCCAATTTGTTTACGGACAGTCCTTATTTGGCGGATAGTACAGGAAAATATACAACATCGTCTGTTAGTTACGGTGTTGCTTATGATAGTCGTGATAATCGTCGAAAGCCCAATAAGGGACAATTTTTTACCATATCACAGGAATTTGCAGGGCTTGGCGGTAATGTGAAATACCTAAAAACCAATAGTTCTTATGATATTTATTACCCGGTTTATAAACATTGGATTTTAAATTTTAGTGCAAAAGGCGGGCATATTCAGGGTTTAGGTAAAAACATTAGAATTAATGATCGCTTCTTCCTTGGAAGCCCACTGATGCGGGGGTTTAAAGAATCTGGTTTGGGGCCAAGGGAATATAGTGGTAGGCGTCAAAATTTATATGATGGCCTTTCGTTAGGGGGTAATACTTATTATAAAAGCTCTATAGAAATGTTTATCCCTCTTGGCGGAGGTGCGCGTGATTTAGGGATTGAAGCGAGTGCTTATATTGATGTTGGAGCTTTATTTAATATTGATGTAGAAGATAGTTTGCTATCCAACTCAGGCGTGTTATATAAGCTTCTTGGTTCAACGAAAACCCCAAGAGTGACGGTTGGTATAGGTTTCTCATGGGCTTCTCCATTTGGACCATTTAGAATTGATTTGGCTAAAGCTATTAAAAGACAGCCTAGTGATGAAACAGAATTTTTCCAATTTAATGTAGGAACGAGATTTTAATATGATGAAAAAATTTAATATAATTTCTGCCGTTGCAATTACGATTATTTCAGTATTGTTTTTAAACAATATTGCAACAGCGCAAAATATCACAGCGGCTAAAATTGCGGTTATTGATAATAGACTTATAAATTTAAATTCCGCTGTAGCTCAGGATATATTGAGACAGGTCAATGCAATTCGCTCACAATTGCAAGCTGAAATTACCGTGACTGAAAATGCTTTGAAAGCAGAAGATGAAAATCTTAAATCTCAAAGTTCTATTCTGCCACCAGAAGCTTATGCGAAAAAGGCAGAAGAGTTTCAAAAGAAAGTTGTTGAATATCAACGTGAATTGCAAAATAAAAACGGTCAGTTAGAACAAGCTCTTAATACAGCGCGAGGCACAGTGGAACGGGCGTTAAAGCCGATCTACCAATCCGTATTGAAAAATACTGGCGCGACAATGCTTATGGATAAAACTATGATCATTGAGCAAGTTCCTGGACTTGATGTAACAACCATGATCATTGAACAGCTTGATTTGGCATTACCATCAATTACTATTGAATTACAGGAACTTCCTGAAGCACCTGCAGCTCAATAATTTCTATTTTAATAAATTTTAAAAACCTGCCCTTTTAATTTAACGGGGGCAGGTTTTTTTTATTTATAATGATACTTTAAATAAAAGATCAACTCTATTATACTGAAAAAAATAACATATAAAATATAATGGAAATTTGATGACTGATAATGTTTCGAAAAAAATAGATGACATTGATATTAACCGAATTAAAGAACTTATACCCCATCGCTACCCTATGTTACTGGTTGATAAGCTGTGTGAAATATATCTCGGTGAAAAAGCTATAGGCAAAAAAGCTGTCACTATGAATGAACCTTATTTTCAAGGACATTTTCCAGAAAAACCTGTTATGCCGGGTGTATTGATTGTCGAGGCGATGGCTCAAACCGCGGCCGCCCTTGTCATGCTTAGTTTAGGGGAGGATGCAGAAGGGAAACTGGTTTATTTTATGTCCATTGATAATGCCAAGTTTCGCAAACCCGTAGAGCCGGGGGATATGCTTGAACTGCATGTGACAAAACAACAAAACCGTCGAAACATTTGGGTTTTTTCTGCTCAGGGAATCGTTGATGGTGTGGTCGTGGCAGATGCCACATTTAAAGCTATGATTGCGATTTAAAATAATGACTGAACACTTTAAAATGCTTCATACAATGATAAGGGTTAGGGATCTTGATAAATCCATTAGCTTTTACTGTGACCATTTGAAAATGAAACTGATCAGACGCAATGATTATCCGAGCGGTAAATTTACATTAGCGTTTGTTGGTTACGGCGATGAAGAAAATAATACGGTTCTAGAGCTCACTTATAATTGGGAACAGGACAAGGATTATGACCTTGGAAGTGGCTTTGGCCATATAGCGCTTGGCGTATCTGATATATATTCAGTATGTGAGGGACTTGAGAAACAAGGCATTGAAATACCACGAAAACCCGGCCCTATGAAACACGGGAAAACACTGATTGCCTTTGTTAAAGATCCTGATGGATATATGATAGAGCTGATAGAAAAATAAGAAAACCCAGCTTAGGTGGCTGGGTTTTCTAATATCTTATCTTTTACCAATATCAATATAATCACGCGTACTTTCGCCAATGAAGAGCTGACGAGGGCGCCCAATTTTTTGTTTTGGATCTTTGATCATTTCGCCCCACTGGGAAATCCAGCCAACGGTACGGGCTAGTGCAAATAATACTGTGAACATTTCAGTGGGAAAGCCCATAGCCTTAAGAATAATTCCAGAATAGAAATCAACATTAGGATAAAGTTTTTTCTCAATGAAATATTCATCTTCAAGGGCAATGCGCTCAAGCTCTCTTGCCACCTCAAGCATTGGATCATTAACACCAAGCTCTTCTAGTACTTCATGAGCCGCTTGTTGTAGTACTTTGGCACGGGGATCAAAGTTTTTATAAACCCTGTGACCAAAACCCATAAGGCGGAATGGGTCATTTTTATCTTTGGCTTTAGCAATATATTTTGGAATATTCTCAACTGTACCAATTTCATAGAGCATTTTCAAACAAGCTTCATTAGCGCCGCCGTGAGCGGGCCCCCAAAGTGATGCTATACCCGCAGCGATACAGGCAAATGGGTTAGCCCCTGATGAACCGGCCAAACGAACCGTAGATGTTGAAGCATTTTGTTCGTGATCAGCGTGCAATATGAAAATTTTATCCATAGCATCAGCAAGGATTGGATTAACCACATATTCTTCACAGGTTGGAACACCAAAAGTCATATAGAGGAAATTTTCCGCATAATTTAAATCATTTCGAGGATATACAAAAGGCTGCCCCGTTGAATATTTATAGGTCATGGCCGCAATAGTTGGCATTTTTGCAATGAGCCGATAAGAGGCTACCCTACGCTGATTAGGATCATTTATATCTGTGCTATCATGATAGAAGGCTGACATGGCACCAATCACACCGCACATAATAGCCATGGGATGAGCATCACGGCGGAAACCACCGAAGAAACGGTTTAATTGTTCATGGACCATTGTATGATAGGTGATGTCATGGGTAAATTTACTTTTTTCAGCCTCAGACGGTAACTCACCATTGAGTAAAAGATAAGATACTTCCAGAAAGTCGCTTTTTTCAGCAAGCTGTTCAATGGGATAGCCGCGATATAATAGCTCTCCTTTATCACCGTCAATATAAGTGATGGCACTTTCACAAGAGGCGGTGGACGTGAAGCCGGGGTCATATGTAAACATATTGGTATCACGATATAAAGTGCTGATATCAATGACATCTGGCCCCGTAGAGCCGCCATATATTGGGAATTCGAATGATTTATCACCAATTGTTAATGTGGCTTTTTCTGACGATATTTTTTTTTCGTATTTTTTACTCATCTGTCCTCATCCTTTATGATGTTA
>CALDNY010000314.1 GCA_937914685.1 uncultured Kordiimonadaceae bacterium | reverse complement strand
ACGCCGACTTCGCCCGCAAGCATCATGTAACATTGGTTGATTTTATGGATAAAGGGGAAATTGCCTTTAAAGCGGGCAGAGCGGCCATGCATATTGATGGCTCCTTTGTCTTAAGCACTTTTGAACGTGCCAGACGCTTACAGTGGGGGGTAACGGAACTTCCGACCCATAATGACATTAAGGCCAATTTTTCGTCTTATTGGGTCAATGGGATCACGACCAAAGCACAAGGGGAAAAGAAACGCGCCGCTGAAAAATTTCTTAAATTCATCACCAGTGATGATGCTATGCAATTCTGGCTTGATCAAGTGGGAGAACTTCCTGCCAAAAAATCCGTTGCCAACAGACCAGAAAACATAAATCATCCGCTATACGGGGCCTTTATTCGGGGTCTTTCATACGCCCATACAACCAATTTTTACTCTGAATCGGCCCAACGCCAGACTATGGTCGATATGTTGGACCGTGTCCTTTTAACAGGCATGGGTATTAAACAAAGTCTTGAAATTGCGGCGCAACAAGATCAAAAAATTATTGATAAGGCTTTAAAATAATGAATAAATCCCCCCGTACCATAAAGCAGAAACGCGCCCTTTGGGCATGGCTGTTTTTGACTATACCGCTGATTTATTTTATTGCCGTGCGTTTTTATCCCACTGTCGGTGCCTTTAGTATTTCATTGACCCAGTGGAATATCGTCGGGGATAAGACTTATATTGGTTTTGATAATTTCATCGCCCTTTATCATGATCCAGTTTTTTGGGGAGTACTAAGCAACACATTTGAATATTTACTGCTCGGCGTACCAATCTCCTTACTATTGTCATTCATTATCGCTTATTACCTTGATCAGGTGCGCTTTGGTCATGGCTTTCTTCGAGCCTGTTATTTTATCCCCTTTTTAACCACAGCTGTCGCCATGGCATGGGTCTGGCGCTGGTTTTACCAACCTGTTTCCATTGGTATTATTAACTTGGCCTTGGGTGAAATGGGTATATTACAGCTTGATTTTCTGCGCTCAACCACCCAAGCATTACCGGCTGTCCTAGCACCGGCTATTTGGGCGGGACTTGGATTTCAAATCATTATCTTTATGGCAGGAATTCGCGCTATTCCCATGACATATTACGAAGCGGCGAAAATTGACGGCGCGGGATCATGGCAAATCCTCAAGGAAATCACCATGCCCCAACTGCGCCCGACCATTACCTTTCTTGTGGTGATAAGTTCTATTGGCTTTTTACGGATTTTTGATCAGGTTTATAATATGACACAGGAAGGGGAAGGCGGCCCCTTAAACGCAACACGCCCCTTGGTTTTACATATATATAAAACAGCCTTTGATAATTTTGAAATGGGCATGGCGGCGGCACAAACCGTGGTGCTATTTGTCATATTAATGATCATTACAGCCCTTCAATTAAGGATATTGCAAAAATGAAGCCTATTTGGAGTGCAAAAAAAGCCTTAATCTGGACGCTGCTTGCCATTGGCGCCATCATCATGATGACTCCGATCATTTTTATGTTCTCCGCCTCTTTTAAATATAATGATCAGCTCTATGATTTGGCTCTTATCTCTTCAGAGCCTACATTAAGTAATTATGTCTATCTATCTCAAAATACTCAATTTTTAACTTGGATGGTTAACTCATTCATTGTCGCAATTATAGTGACATTGAGTGTGTTATTTTTTGATGCTCTTATTGGCTATACATTATGTAAATTTAGGTTCAAAGGGCGCACAGTGATCTTTGTTGCCATTTTATCAACCTTAATGATCCCCACAGAAATGCTAGTCATTCCGTGGTATATTGTCGCCAAGGACTTAGGCATATTAGACAGCTATTTAGGTCTTATATTTCCCGGATTAATGAGCGGTTTTGGGGTTTTTCTGATGAAACAGTTTTTTCAAGGGGTGCCTGATGAATATTTAGACGCCGCCAGAATAGACGGGCTTAATGAGTTTCAAATTTTTATTGAAGTGGCCTTGCCACTGGTAACTCCAGCCTTATCAGCCCTTGCCATCTTCACATTCTTAGGCAATTGGACGGCGTTCCTATGGCCGCTTATCGTCACATCAAGTGCGGATTTATATACTATTCCCGTTGGTTTATCGTCCTTTTCTGGCGAATTTCAAAGCGAATGGCAAATGATTATGACCGGAGCGGCGGTGGCAAGTCTGCCGACTATAATGATATTCTTATTACTACAGCGATATATCATTCGCGGCGTTATTTTAGGAGGTTTAAAAGGCTAATATGACAGATGATACAAAATTTCCCAATGAAACCTATAAAGACACAGTCTTAGAACCGCTGTTTGATCATTCAAAACAGATATTTGCCCCCTATCATCATCGGGTTAATCTTGCCCATTGCGTAATGCTAGTCGAGCAGGGGATTTTAAGTGAAAATCAAGGCAGTACCATTCTTAATGCCCTAAGTGAGATTGATGATGAGCTTGATCTGGATAATCTTATTTATACGGGGGAGGTTGAAGATTACTTCTTTTACGTAGAAGGTGAGCTGATAAAACGGATCGGCATCGAACTAGCGGGACGACTACATACGGGACGCAGTAGAAACGATATTGATCATACTATATTTAAAATGCGCCTGATGGATTTATCGGTCAGTTTGTTAAGCGACTTGAACCAATTGATTTCAACCCTGATCATGACCGCTAATCAAGGGAAATCAACCATTGTCTTGGCCTATACACACGGTCAACCGGCCCAACCAACCACATGGGGCCATTATTTAGGCGCCTTGATTGAAGTATTGCAGCGCGACCATGCCCGCATTTCACTGGGTCTTGAAACCGTTGACCTTTGCCCGATGGGGGCGGCGGCCATTACCACCACTGGCTTTGATATAAACCGCGAACGCATGGCTCAATTATTAGGTTTTAAAGGCCCTCTAGAAAATTCATACGGCTGCATTTCTTCTTGTGATTATATCACGGGGCTTTATAGCGCCTTAAAAGTAATGTTTTTAAACATTGGTCGCTTTGTTCAGGACATGGCGGTTTGGAGTAGCTTTGAAGTGGCTCATTTATATGTACCCAATGAATTTGTGCAGATCAGCTCAATCATGCCGCAAAAAAGAAACCCTGTACCGATTGAACATATGCGCCTGATGGCCTCATTATCCTCTGGTCACTGTGATACCATCATCAATAGTATGCACAACACCCCCTTTACAGATATGAATGACAGCGAAACTGAGGTTCAATCAGCAGGACACAGTGCCTTTAAGTCGGGAAGTCGTTTATTGCGATTGCTTAATGATTTTATCGGCGCGGTTGAGATTAATCAGGATAATGTCGCTAAACATATCGGCCAAAGTTGCGCCACCATCACCGAGCTTGCCGATAGTTTAGCGCGTATGGAACAGCTTTCCTTTAAAATCACCCATGAAATCGCCGCAGATATGGCAAAAGCTGCCATTAAAGCTAAAATATCTTTAGAAGACTTTGATTATAAGACTTTTAAAAGCCTCTTTAAAAAGCATGTCAAACGTGATCCTAATATTAGCGCAGAACAATTAAAGCAAATCGCAAGCCCCGAACATTTCATCGCCGTTCGCGCGCGTACTGGTGGGCCTGCTTTGATCGCATTCGAAGACAGCCTGACAAAATACACCTCTCTCGCCATCGCGCAAAGCGAGGGTAACGTCGCCTTTATCGAACGGGTATTAGCGGCCAAAAATATATTAAGCTCCAGAATAAACAGTATAAAGGCACAAAATTAATGGCAAAAGTCAGTCTTAAAAATATTAAAAAAAGCTATGATGACACTCAAATTCTTGATGATCTTAACCTTGATATTAAAAATAAAGAATTCATAGTTCTGGTCGGCCCATCTGGTTGCGGCAAATCAACCCTGCTTAGAATGATCGCGGGCTTAGAGGATATAACAGCAGGTGATATTATTATCGGCGATAAAATCGTCAATCATTTAGAGCCAAAAGACCGCAACATTGCCATGGTATTTCAAAATTACGCCCTTTATCCCCATATGAGCGTCTTTAAAAATATATCCTTCGGACTTCGCGCCGCTAAACTGGCGAAGGCACAAATCAAAGAAAAAGTAGAGGCCGCCGCAAAAATATTAGAGATTAGCGATTTATTAGAGCGCAAACCAGCCCAGCTTTCGGGCGGACAACGCCAAAGAGTATCAATTGGTCGGGCTATGGTTCGAAACCCGGAAGTCTTCTTATTTGATGAACCGCTTTCAAATTTGGACGCCAAATTGCGAAATAGCATGCGCGCCGAGATTAAAAAACTCCATCAGACCCTTAAAACCACCATCATATATGTAACCCACGATCAAATAGAAGCCATGACTTTGGCGGACCGTATTGTGGTCATGAAGGACGGTAAAATTCAACAAGTGGGAACCCCTTTGCAAGTTTATAAAAAACCTGCCAATAAATTTGTCGCGGGCTTTATTGGTAGCCCTGAAATGAATTTCGTTGAATATGCCGATAAATTCCTAGGCATAAGACCAGAAGATATTTATTTAAAAGAAGCCGCGCCAACCTTAAAAAATCAAAAATCAATATCGGGCAAGATCAGCGCCGTTGAAACTCTCGGCCCGGAAAGCCTGATTACCATAACAAGCGGTAATAGCCATATAACTGCCAAAGTCCCCGGTCTTTTCAAGGGGAAAATAGGCAAAAACATTGATTTTGTTTTCAGCATGACCGACAGCCACAGCTTTGATAAGAAAACTGAGGAGAGAATGTGAGCTACAAGCGCAAATTTAAATTAAGTCGTTCAAATATACGCACAATAGTGGTTATTGTCGCTATTCTCGGCTTTGCTGCTTATGAGCAAATTTATAACGATAAAGTCTATTTACCGCCAAGTTTCACCAAAGTTATCAACAAAACTCTTGATCCTTATGATAAAAGTATCAAGGGTCGCGCCACCATTAGTGACGGTGATACCATCCGCATCGGCATAACAAAAATCCGCCTAGACGCCATAGACGCCCCTGAGCTAAGTCAGAACTGTTTTTTAAAAAATGGCAAACCCTACCCATGCGGTCAAGACGCCAAAAGAAAATTAGAAATCTTAATCGGCCAAAATAATGTCCGTTGTGACTATAGCAAAAAAGACCAATATGGCCGCCTGTTAGCCATTTGCTACAATGATCAAGGCCAAGACCTCAACGCAGCCATGGTCACCAGCGGCAATGCCCTCGCTTACCTCTATTATTCAAACCGCTATAACGCCGAACAATCAACAGCCAAAACAACCGCCCAAGGAATATGGCAAGGAAAATTCAAAGAACCTTACCTGTTTAGACAAGAAAAATAAGAACCCCTCAGCAAAAAACACCTCAAGAACCAACTCCAACTACCCCAACTTATGCTCCCACCCAGGCACATGCACCAACCATCAACTGGATAGTTCCTAGTAATTCGGGACGGACAAGCACCATTGCGAGAAGGTCCTGTGCCTGGGTTGGAGTGTAAATGGGGAGATTTTGAAGGGAGTATAAATGGGAGCATCTTTGCTAAGAGTGTTTATCCCAACAGCTTCATTAGATTATCCCATGTCCAATCGTGTTGTTTTCCGGCG
>CALDNY010000313.1 GCA_937914685.1 uncultured Kordiimonadaceae bacterium | reverse complement strand
GCAGCAGCGATTTCATCAGGAAATATAGCTAGAGAAATAATATCTGTTACAGTTCCGCAACGAAAATCTGACCCTTTAATTTTTGACAAAGATGAACATCCACGAGCATCCACATTGGAAAAAATGGCCGCCTTACGTCCGATCTTTGAAGGTGGCACAATCACCGCAGGTAATGCCTCGGGTATTAATGATGGTGCTGCCGCCATTTTGATCGCCTCAGAGGTCGCTTTAAGCAAGCATGGCCTTAGCCCGCGTGCGCGTATTCTTGGTATGGCCGTCGCCGGCGTGCCGCCTAGAACCATGGGTATTGGCCCCGTTCCCGCAACAAGAAAACTCCTTGATCGTTTGAACTTAAGCCTTGATGATATGGATATATTAGAATTTAACGAAGCCTTCGCCGCACAAGTGCTCGCCTGTACCCGCACCCTTGGCCTTGACGATGACGACCCCCGTATTAACCCGCAAGGCGGGGCTATTGCCTACGGTCATCCCCTTGGTATGAGCGGTGTGCGCCTAATTACGACGGCGGTTAATCAATTAGAAATCACTGGCAAAAAACGCGCGCTGTGTACCATGTGTGTCGGTGTTGGTCAGGGTGTTGCTATGATTATTGAGCGCGTTTAAATAATTAAAAAAACCTTAATAAACGTAAACTAATTAAACCATGCGGCAGCAACACCATCGCCCCCACAATATAAATTGTGCGTAAGATACTGTTAAATTTTTTTCGTCTCTATTTTTATTTTGATTTTGAGCCAATCCAATATTGCTTATTTTTTACATATGAAATATATAACAATGTAAATAAGCAACACGACTCCTTATTTTTGCATTTCTATGGTGCATTAAAGCACCAAAGATAACTTATTAGGATCTACCATGAATTGGGACGATATAAGAATATTTTTGGCAGTGGCAAGGCAAGGATCTGTCAGGAGCGCCGCCCTTAAATTAAATGTTAATCATTCAACGGTTTCGCGAAGAATTGCAGCATTCGAAGAAACAATGAATGTGCGCCTGTTTGAACGGATGCCAAACGGTTATTTGTTAACATTGGCTGGTGAAGACCTTTTAAAAGCCGCCGTGCGTATGGAAGAAGAGGTGGCGAGTGTAGACCGAAAAATAGTCGGCAGGGATGACCGCATGAGCGGCACATTACGCGTGACACTGCCTGCGGTTCTTGCCAATACAGTCTTGATTGAAGAATTTTCAAATTTTTGCGAATTATACCCAGATATTAAATTAGAACTTAATTGTTCATACGAACTTGTTGATCTTAATAAAAGAGAGGCCGACTTGGCGATCAGGGCAACCAATGAGCCACCAGAAAATTTAGTGGGTCGTCAAATATGTTCCGTGGGTAAAGCCTCTTATATATCACGGAAATTATGGGCAAGGATATGCGATGAAAATGATCCAATAGAACCCTGTTGGATGGCATGGGATAAATCGGTTAAACAGGAAGAATATATCAAGAGCAGTATATTCCCAAATGCAAAAATTCGCCATACCATTAGTGACCATGAAGGATTATATATCGCGGTTAAATCGGGCATGGGTATAGCAGAACTAGCCTGTCAGTGTGGAGATCAGGACCCTGAGATCATGCGATTACCCCCTGGCAAAGCAGATTTATTTTGCAGCCTTTGGGTCCTTACCCACAGGGATTTACGTCATACTTTGCGCGTAAAGACATTTATGGATTATACTGCTAAAATATTATTAAAACATAAAAGTTTATTAGAAGGAAATCTGCCCGTAATTCAAGATGTAGCAGGATAGAATATTATAAATATGGACATCAAATTTAAGAAGAGAGATATTTCAGTGTCAAACCCAGTTAAAATTTTTATTGTCATTGCAGCAATAATAACCAGTGTGGTTTTTTATATGATGTTTGGCAGCTCCGTGCCAAATAACCAAATGGCAGGACGTCCCCCTGCGGCCGTATCTGTTTTAGTGCTTAAAACGCAAACCATTACGAGACATGAAATACTCCCCGGACGTATAGCAGCCCTTAAACAAGCCGAAATTCGCCCGCAAGTGAACGGAATTATTAAAACTCGCCTGTTCGAAGAAGGCGCCGAGGTTAATCAAGGCCAAGCCCTTTATCAAATTGATGATACTCCCTATAAAGCGACCGTGAGCAGTAAGATTGCCGATTTTAAAAGTGCCGAGGCCAGCTTAAAAGCGGTACTGGCACGACAAGTTCGTTATCAGGAATTGCTTAAAACCAATGCTGTAAGTGGGCAAGCTTATGATGATGTCATTGCTCAGGTAGATCAGGCTAAAGCCGCAGTATCCGTGGCACAGGCCTCCGTCGAAGTGGCTCAAGTAAATCTTGATTATACTCGGGTTTATGCACCAATTTCAGGACGCATTGGAAAATCTTCAGTTACGGAAGGGGCATTGGTCACCACCAATCAAGCCGCTCGGTTGGCTGTTATAACCCAACTTGATCCCGTTTATGTTGACATTAGTCAGCCCGGGGTTGACGCTATGCGCCTACGCATGGAAATGGCTGGCAATGATAATATTCCTGTACAGGTTATATTGGACAGAGAACATAATATAGTGCATCCCGAAATGGGAGTGTTGAAATTTTCAGATGTGGTTATTGACGAAACGACAGGTTCCGTTAGTTTACGGGCTTTAATTGCTAACCCAAAACAAACTTTGCTGCCAGGATTATTCGTTCATGCAATGATTAATTTAGGAGAATTACAAACCATTCTGGTACCGCAACGAGCCGCCATTAGAAATGCGTCTGGCGGTTTAATAGTTTGGGTTATGGATAAAGAAAATAAGGTTAATATTCGCCCCATCACTGTCAGTGGTCCTTATAATGATCAATGGATCATAAATGGCGGTATTGAGGCTGGTGAAACCATCGTCATCGAAGGTTTTCAAAAAATTGGCCCCGGCGCTTTGGTGCGACCATCGCCGTGGACCGCGTCAAAATAATAGAGTGCAAAAACATTAATAGAGATAGAATATTAGGATAAAATAATGGCAAGATTTTTTATTGAACGTCCAGTTTTTGCATGGGTAATAGCGATTATCATCATGCTCGCAGGCATTATGGCAATTAAGGGACTGCCGATCGAGCTATACCCTAAAGTAGCTCCACCAACCATTGCCATCATGGCATTTTATCCCGGCGCATCTGCCAAAACTGTGGAAAATTCAGTCACGCAGATCATCGAACAAAGATTGGTTGGTATTGATAATTTAAGATATTTTTCATCCAGTAGTTTGGATGGGTCGATGGTTATTACCTTAACTTTTGAGCCTAATGCCGATCCTGATATTGCCCAAGTGCAAACTCAAAATAAAGTACAAGGAGCAACTGCATTACTGCCAAGAGAAGTTCAAGCCCTTGGCTTAACGGTCACTAAAGCGACGCGGAACTTTTTGATGGTTGTTGGATTTTATTCTAAAAATGAAAATGTCACCCAAGGGGATATTGGTGATATTATTGTCGGAACCTATCTTGATCAGCTTTCCCGTATTAATGGGGTTGGCAGTGCCCAGGTTTTTGGATTTCAAAATGCCATGCGCATCTGGCTTAATCCTGAAAAATTATTGAGCTATTCTCTGACCCCTCTTGATGTGCAAAATGCTATTCAAGTTCAAAATACTGATCTTTCCGCTGGTCAAATCGGCGCACTTCCTGCTGTAGCAGGCCAACAATTAAACGCGACCATTACCGCACAATCAAGATTGCAAACCGTCGAAGAATTTAGCAGCATCATTTTGCGTGTCAACACCGATGGCTCGCAAGTCCGATTAAAAGATGTCGCACGTCTTGAATTAGGGTCTGAAAATTATAACGTAATTGCCCGTTATAAACGCATGCCGGCGGGGGGTATTGCCATCAGCCTCTCCACGGGGGCAAACGCATTGGAAACGTCAAAATTGATCAAACAACGTGTTGAGGAACTCTCGAGATTCTTGCCAGAAGGCGTTGAACAAATATATCCTTTTGATACGACACCTTACATTGAACTTTCAATCCAGTCGGTTATTTACACATTGATAGAAGCGGTGGGCTTGGTGTTTCTGGTGATGTATTTATTCTTGCAAAATTTTCGGGCAACACTGATTCCGACGATCGCGGTACCGGTTGTTTTACTAGGCACATTTGCCATATTATCATTGTTTGGATATTCAATAAATACCCTGACTATGTTTGCCATGGTGCTGGCCATTGGACTCTTGGTTGATGATGCAATCATAGTTGTGGAAAATGTCGAACGTATTATGAGCGAAGAAGGGCTCTCGCCAAAAGAGGCCACCAAAAAATCAATGGATCAAATTACCAGTGCCCTTGTTGGAATCGCCGTTGTTCTATCGACAGTCTTTATCCCCATGGCCTTTTTTAGTGGCTCAGCAGGGGTTATTTATCAACAATTCTCCATAACAATTATCTCAGCGATGAGTTTATCTGTATTGATTGCCCTTATCCTTTCCCCGTCATTATGTGCAACAATTTTAAAACAAGAAGGCGGTCATGAAAGACGCTCCACGACGGGCTTCTTTGGGACTTTTAATAGAGGCTTTAATCGGGTGCGTGATTTTTATCAGGAAAGCACTTCTTATATGGCGCGAAGGATTACTCGCTTTTTTGGTGTCTATCTCATTCTTGCAGCGGGCTTGGTTTATATATTTTCTACCCTTCCCACATCATTTCTACCCAATGAAGATCAAGGCATTATGTTTATGTTGGTTAATACGCCGCCTGGCGCCACAGCCGAAAGAACCATGGAGAGCGTCTATCAAATTGAAGATTATTTTTTAAATGAACAAAGCAAAAATGTTGAACATCTTTTCACGGTGGTAGGATTTAGTTTTGCCGGAGCCGCACAAAATAATGGTATGGGGTTTGTCGGCTTAAAAGACTGGAGCGAACGCACAGACCCTGATCAAAGTGTCTTTGCCATATTCGGCCAAGCCATGGGAGCATTATCGCAAATTAAAGATGCGATGGCATTTACTTTTTTCCCACCTCCCATTCAGGAACTTGGCACTGCATCAGGTTTTGATTTTCATCTGGTTGATCGCGGCGGTCTTGGTCATGAGGTTTTAATAAATGCGCGAAATCAATTGCTCGGCGCGGCTAGTCAAAATCCAAATTTAGTGGGCGTGCGGCCAAATGGGCTCAATGATGTTCCTCAGTTAAAAGTTGATATTGATAGTGAAAAAGCGTCCGCGCTCGGACTTTCTTTAAACGACATCAATCGCACACTGCAAATTGCTTGGGGGTCTAGTTATGTTAATGATTTTATTGATAAAGGACGGATCAAAAAGGTTTATATTCAAGCAGACGCTCAATTTCGTATGAAGCCAGAAGATTTGAACGAATGGTATGTTCGTAACAATCAAGGTCAAATGGTCCCCTTTAGTAATTTTTCAAGTACAAAATGGGAAAATGGCTCACCAAAATTAGAACGTTTTAATGGAACAGCATCCATAAATATTGCAGGGTCCCCCGCCCCGGGCATAAGCTCTGGCCTTGCCATGGAAGAAATTGAAAAAATCGTTGATACTCTTCCCTTAGGTATTGGCATTGAATGGTCAGGCCTTTCATACGAGGAACGCTTAACTGGAGCACAAGCACCGTCGCTTTATGCCATATCCATTTTAATCGTATTTTTATGTCTTGCCGCACTCTATGAAAGCTGGGCAGTGCCTTTTGCGGTTATGTTGGTTGTACCGCTTGGTGTATTAGGCGCAGTTATTGCCACTAAAATGTTTGGAATGGCCAATGATGTTTATTTCCAAGTGGCCCTGTTAACGACCGTTGGCTTAGCCTCAAAAAATGCCATTCTTATCGTTGAATTTGCCAAAGAAATGAACGCTCAAGGTATGAATTTAATGGAGGCAACCGCCATGGCCGCCCGGCGACGCTTTAGACCGATCATTATGACATCTATGGCATTTGTATTGGGGGTAACGCCGCTTGCGATTGCAAACGGCGCCGGCTCTGAAAGTCAAAACGCCATCGGCATCGCCGTTATGGGTGGTATGCTTGCGGCGACTTTCTTGGCCATATTCTTTGTGCCGATGTTTTATATTTTCGTTGAGAAGGTCTTTCATGGCAGAGGAGCAAGTATTGGCACGGACGCTTCAAAAGAACCTGCTGAATAAAATAATGCGTTCTACCAAGGCAAGATTAGTAAGCTTTACTCTTTTAAGCTATCAACATAATTTAATATTGATTGAATACGAACGATGTCATTGATATCTTCTCGGCTCGCCCCTTGTACGAGGGCCTGATCTTGGCGGGTTTGCCAATATTCGATAAAATCTTTTGGTTTTTGATCATCTGAATTTACTTGGAAACTTAAATTAACATGATCTTCAAAACTAATGGCATTGGCTTTAAAAAGTGATGCGCTTAATGCGGCCACATCATCGGTACTGGCATTTCTTAGATCAATTTTTTGCGCTGCCTGTTGCCATATGGGTGAGATATCAAGTTGAGTAGCATTTGACGCCTTTAATGAATGTGAGTTTGCTATGCCCGCAGACGTCTGCGTGGTTTTAATCGGTCCCGGTTTAACAAGCGAACGATCACTCACAAGTGAGCGATTAATATCACTTTGAACCGGGTCTTTTATATTCATATTAAAGGCTTTCATAATAGTCATCTTATTGTTCCTTGCAAAATTCACATCATCATTCTTGATACTATGATTATTGTTGCAAAGACCGTGCCAACCCCCTTTAGTTTTAAAAACGCCCAGTTTTACTAGACCAAATCCTAACATATTGTTAATAAATGATTATTAATGTTTTATTAACTATATTTTTTGGCAAAAATTGCTCATATTAAATCAAATACTGCCTAGTCGAACTCACTAACACTAACGTAAAACTATGGCTAAATGATGTTGAGAGTTTTTAAGGCTTCTTAACGCTCAAAAATACAAATAATTTCCAGATGTGATGTGAATAAAAATTGATCAACAGGAATGACAGTGCCCATTTTAAAGCCAGCCTTCACAAGATTTCGCGCTTCTCGGGCAAAGGATACTGGATTACAAGAAATCATAATCAATTTTTTAAGATCAGAATTCATGATTTCTGTCATTTGATTTCGCGCCCCCGCCCTCGGCGGATCAATGATGGCAACATCATATTCATTAAGCTCATGCGGCAATAAAGGCCGTAGAAATAAATCGCGAAGCTCGGTGGTTACTTTACGAATATCCGTCATTAATTTGGCACTATTTTTTAATGCATTTAACATATCTTCGTTATTTTCAACCGCATGAACATTAGCCGTTTTAGCCGCAGCAATAGAAAAAGTGCCGCAACCTGAGAATAAATCGACCACAGTATCAACCCCCTGCAATGTGCTAAGCATAACCTCGGTTAAGGTTTGTTGGCCTTCGACGGTTGCTTGCAAAAATGCTCCTTCGGGAAAGAATGCTTTCTTTCCTTGAAAAAAAACATAGGGTTTTCGCAGTTCTGCCAACAATTCATAATATGGTTTTTTAAGTCCCGTATCAAACCAGCTTATCCGCGCCAGATCATTTTCTGCGGCAAAACTGGCAAGGTCCATTCTCATATCTAATGATATCTCACCCTTTGCTTTGAAAATCACATCGAGGCCATTTTTCCCGTTGGTAATTTGAATGATCATTTTTTGCTGTTTTTTAAGAAGTTTAGATAAAAATAACCGTAATGGATTAATAAAATTGGCAATTCTCGTCTCTAATATGGGACACATGGTC
>CALDNY010000312.1 GCA_937914685.1 uncultured Kordiimonadaceae bacterium | reverse complement strand
CCACCTATTTTAAAGGTCAATGAATATATTTTATATGAACGAAAAAGACTTTTAAAAATTATAAACTTCATTGAAATCAATGGCAAAGCACCGAGCAAAGATTTATTTTGGTTAAGACGAAAAATGATCCGTTACCGAATGACGGAATTTAGCATCGAAGAACTTTATTCGCGAATGAATATTATCCCCCCATCCCTTGCATTAACCCAAGCCGCTATTGAAACAGGATGGGGTTCATCAAGATTTGCCCAAGATGCCAACGCTCTTTACGGCCAATGGACATGGAACGATGATGAAGGCATAATCCCCCTCGGTCGCGAAGACGGTAAAACCCATAGTATTAAAAAATTTAATAATCTCATCAGTGCCGTTGAAAGTTACGCCCTTAATCTTAACACCCATAAAGCCTATGAAGATTTTAGAATAGAGCGAACTAAATATCAAGAACCGCAAGATATTGATGTTAATTCATTACTGATTACGCTTATTTTCTATTCTGAGCGTGGTTATGAATATATTGATAATTTAAGCAATATCATTCGCATCAATCAACTGAGCCGTTTTGATCATTCAAAATTAAAGAAAAACTCGTTCCAAGAATTTAGATTAGGCCCAAATTCCTAAGATCATTTTTCATTTCTGGAGGAATATCTGTTATATTCTGACCCTTGGGGAAGTCTTTTGGGGCTACACTTTCTTCAAAATAGCGCCATCCCTGAAAAGGACGCCGTGGTTGACTTTGCGTCAAATGAAGCTCTGTATCCATTTTAATCATACATTTCTTACCATGATCCGTATCAACATCTTCAAAACCTATAATTCTTTGACGAACAGTGACAAAGCCTTTTATCACCCAATAAATTGAGCCGCCTTCCAGGATTTCTTGAGCGCGTTTTGGTCTAAAGCGTGTGATATGAAAATTATAATCTTTGGCGTGTTTAGCTCTGTTCATTTTGCGCACTTGGATTAAATGTTCAACACTATCAATACCGACGCATAATTTTATCATGTGGACTGCCATGGTTATAATAACACAATCGCCGCCAGCCCAAGAAAGGCGAAGAAGCCAACAACATCCGTAATGGTAGTAACAAAAATACTACTGGCAAGCGCGGGGTCAATGTTGATTTTATCAAGGATGATAGGAATTAATATTCCTGAAAGGCCCGCCATGACGATATTGATCATCATCGCGGCTGCCATAACGCCGCCCAGTGCCATATTGGAAAACCAGAACCAAGACAATCCACCAATGACAATTGCGATCACAGCACCATTCAAGGCGGCAATGAAAAATTCCCGAAAGATAATCCTTTTTGTATTGGACGGTGTAAGATCATGGGTTGCAAGGGCGCGTACGGTCACTGTCATGGTCTGAGTACCGGCATTGCCACCCATTGAGGCAACAATGGGCATCAATATGGCAAGGGCAACCATTTGTTCAATACTTGCATCAAACAGCGCAATAACCCCAGACGCCAATATGGCTGTCACCAAATTGATCAATAGCCAAATCACTCTGTGTTTTGAGGCTTCAAAAACGCTTTCGGTAATATCCGAATCATGAACCCCTGCCATCCGCAGCAAATCTTCTTCGGCTTCCTCGTCAATAACATCAACAACATCATCAACCGTGATCATACCGATCAACCGTCCGCTATTATCAACCACACCCATTGATGTTAAGTCATATTGCTTAAATAAATAGGCTACTTCTTCTTGGTCCAATTCAACGGGAACGACTTTGGGGTCACTATCCATAATGTCGCTGATCAAAACGTCGCGGTTGGTACGAATAATTTTATTTAACGCAACCGTACCCAACGGATGATGCATAGGGTCAACGATAAAAACTTCATAAAATTCATCAGGAAGATCATCGTCGGTACGAAAATAATCAATCACTTTGCCAACAGACCAATCCCCGGGAACAGAGACAAGATTACGTTGTAATAATCGCCCAGCACTATCTTCGGGAAAGGATAACCCTTCTTCAACGGCTAGACGGCCATCAGCGGGCAATTCATTAATAATTTTTTGTTGATCTTCGTCTTCCAAGTCTTGAAGAACATGAACCGCATCATCAATTTCCATCTTGGAGATGACATGAGCAATATCTTTATCATCCATTTCATCAATGACATGACCAAGGGTGCTATCATCAAGTTCCGATAGCACATCTGGTTCCATATTGACACCGATGAAATTGGTCAGCAGTCTTCGGTCAAATTCATTAAGCTGTTCGAAAATATCTGCCACATCGGCACTATGAAGAGGCTCTAATAAAAATTCAATTTGAGTTTTGTCTTGATTTTCAAGGGCGTGGATAATCTCTGTCACTAGTTCATGGGTAACTGGCAACACATCATTTGTTTGGCCTTCATTTTCCACAGCGCTATTTTTTGTGTTGATGGTCATTAACTTTCCCTGAATTATATGATTTTATCGTCTTTATACCTTTTAAGGTCAAGACCTTAAATAAATTCATCATGATAAAATCAACATATCCTCTTTCTTTATGCTTTTAGATCAATTAAGTTTTCATATATTTTTTCAAAACAAGTTTAATTAGAAAGTTTTTCCGTGCCCTCTTTTATTCCGCCTACAAGAACTCTTATGGGCCCCGGCCCTTCCGATGTATCGCCGCGCGTACTTGAAGCTTTGGCCCGACCAACCATCGGCCATCTTGATCCTGAATTTCAAAGATTAATGGATGAAATAAAAGACCTGCTTCGTTATGCTTTTAAAACAAAAAACACCCTGACATTTCCTGTATCAGCCCCCGGTTCTGCCGGTATGGAAACTTGTTTTACCAACTTGGTTGAGCCCGGTGATAAAGTCATCGTTTGCGTCAATGGTGTGTTTGGGACACGCATGGTCGAAAATGTTATCCGTTGCGGCGCAACTGCAATCATTGTTAATGATCAATGGGGCACTCCCGTTTGTTTAGACAAAACAGAAGCAGAACTTAAGGCCAATCCTGACGCAAAGATACTCGCTTTTGTGGCCGCTGAAACCTCAACGGGGGTTGCTTGTGATACAAAATCATTATGCGCCCTCGCCCAAAAATATAATTGCCTGACAATCGTTGATGCCGTCACATCATTAGGTGGTTCAGAATTGGAAGTGGACGCTTGGAATATTGACGCCGTTTATTCAGGATCGCAAAAATGCCTATCTTGCCCGCCTGGCCTTTCACCCGTAAGTTTTAATGATCGCGCCATCGAAAAAATTAAAAGCCGCAAAACCCCCGTGCAGAGTTGGTTCATGGATTTAAATTTGGTTATGGGATATTGGGACGGCACTGGCGGAAGATCATATCATCACACGGCACCAGTTAATGCCATGTACGCCCTTCATGAAAGCCTGTTGATCCTCAAAGAAGAAGGCTTAGAAAATGCATGGGCCAGACACATAGAAATGTCAAAACGTCTGCGTATTGGTTTTGAAGCTATGGGCATTGAATATTTGGTAGAAGAAAAATACCGCCTGCCCCAGCTTAATACCATCATCATCCCCCAACATATCGTCGATGAAGCCGCTATTCGCGCCAAACTGCTTAATGAACATAATTTGGAAATTGGGGCTGGCCTTGGCTCCCTTGCAGGAAAAGTATGGCGCGTCGGCTTAATGGGCCATAGCGCCCGCCAAGAAAATGTCGATAAATGTTTAGCCGCCTTTAAAGCGGTAATGAATTAAATGCTTAGTTAATCAACGAATAATGGCGCTTAATAGCTCATTGTCACCTGCAATTTTTTCAACAAGAGCCGTTAAGGTGCTGCTTAATTGTGAATTGTTACTATCGGCATTGGCTGAAAAGGGAATGGTTCTATTTTCTGAATTTGAATAGGTGCGAATGAAGCTCTTGTCTTTAACCTCAAGCCTAGCCCTTGATTTGGTTTTAACATCGGTTTTTATGGCATTGCCGCCTTTTTCATAAATTAATTCCTCGATCGTCACCATAATTTGCACGACATTTTGATCATTGGTTGATAAGACATTAAATCCTTTTGTTTTAAAACTCTCAACCAATGCAAGGCCAATAGTCTGTGAAAGGTCTTGGCTGGTCATAATAGTTTTACCCTCTCCTAAATTACCAAGAACGCCTGATGTGCGTCCATCATCAACGGTAATGGATATTGCCGTGCCGTTACCAATCGTCGATGCAATCACCGACGGATAAATTTCAATCACCGCATTTTGCGACGTGGCAGCGCAAGCAGAAATTAGGCCTAAAATCACGATTATAAATATTTGTTTCATTACATTCCTTCGACAATGACGGTATGGCCGGTACTACAACTTTCCCTCATTGCTTTTAACGGTGCATAATCATCGCTTTCATACATGGCTCTCGCTGAGGCCATATCAGGATACTCAATTACAACCAGTCTCGTTGGTTGCCAACTGCCATCCATAACCTCAAACGGGCCGCCTCGCACGTGATATTTACCGCCGTTCGCTTCAACCATCGGCTTTACCAGTTTCATATATTGTTTATATTTATCCTGATCATGTATATCTACATCTAGAATTAAAAATGCGCTCATTATTATTTCCTTTAAGGGCTAAGCCCCAAGCTATAGCCTGTGATAAATGTCGCAACCGTTGATACATCAATCATATCCTTGCCCACATAACGAATAGTATGGCTATCAATACGTTCAAATTGCGGTAAATAAGCGAGCATTTCACTGACCCGATAGTTTTTAAAGCTCATATCCATAGTGATGTCGCCTTTAAGCTTCATCGGTTTGAATTCATCAATACGGCCGATCGCCGCTTTGACCTTTGCGGCAATTTCTTTACGTGATGCGGCAGGTGATAATGATTTAGCCGAATGGAAACTATAAGCCCATTTAACAATAGCCCCTTCTATATCGCCGATGGCATCTTGAGCCTCCGTCACTGCGGCTTCGTCGCCGGAAATCATAATGATCGGCACATTAAATTCGCCGGCAATCGCCGCATTAAAATAAGATTCTCCCGCCACCTTACCATTGAGCTTAAGGCCCGTAAGAGAGGCACTTGATTTAGTATGAGCGCGCACACCAGACATATAATTGGTGCTTGAATGATAACCAATATAAATGGCCCCCGCAAAACCACCCTCCTCAAGACCTTGCATCATGCCAAGTTTGCGCGGCCATGATCTTATTACTTTTACGTTTTCAGGGAATTTTTCGATTAAAAGATTTTGACCATTGCCGTGGGAATCGCTGACCAGTACTTCTGTGGCGCCCGCTTCAAATGC
>CALDNY010000311.1 GCA_937914685.1 uncultured Kordiimonadaceae bacterium | reverse complement strand
CGACTTTAAGGGCATTTTACAAATTATAGTTGGTTTGGTTTGCTTTATAGGTTGTTCTATTATAATGCAGAGGGTATAAATAAGTTTAACCCTTTTAAGTATCAAAAACTAATAAGTAGAAGAATTATGTTTGTTTCATTAATTAGACGGATTTTTGGCTGGTGGACTGTTGCTTCAATTGGAACTCTTATTCACACATTCTTTAAGGGTGTAAAAATAGGTGAAGATATCCAAGGCAATAAATATTACGTTTCAAAAAATGGTGATAAGCGTTGGGTTATTTATAATGGCGAGATTGAAGCATCGCGCATTCAACCAGAATGGCATGCTTGGCTTCATAAAATTATTGATAAAACGCCACTTGAAAAACCACGCACCATTAAAGGTTGGGAAAAAGACCATCTGCCTAACCAAACGGGAACGGTAAATGCTTATGCACCAAAAGGGGCTGTGTTGAGCGACGGTAAACGTCAGAAAACCACAGGCGATTATGATGCGTGGACACCAAACAGCTAAGAACTGTAAAATATTACAATCTATTATCCAATGAATTATCGGAGCGGCCATGAAAAATAATTTAGTTGAAACGCTGATGGGGGCCATTGTCCTATGTATCACCGGCGGCTTTCTTTATTTTGCTTTTAGCAACACGGGAGTAAGCGCTGTTGGCGGAACCACTTATCTTGCGCGCTTTGATAAGGTTGATGGCCTTGCTGTGGGTGGTGAGGTTAAAATAAGCGGCATCAATGTTGGAACCATAACAAACCAATATCTTGATGAAGATACTTTCAGAGCCATTGTTGAAATAAAGATAAAATCATCTATCAAATTACCCGAAGATACTTTTGCAAAAATTACTTCAGAAGGATTGCTGGGCGGTAATTATTTGGTTCTTGATCCTGGCGGCAGTGATGTCATTCTCGAAGAAGGTGACGAAATCACCGAAACTCAAGGGGCAGTTGATTTCTTAGGGCTTCTTGATAAATTTGCAGGAAGTAAAGAAGGCGGACAATAATAATGATCCGGTCTTTTCAATGGTTAGTTATATTTTCAATGACATTCTCAAGCGCGCTTGCCCAAGGTCTTTCTGATCAAGAAGGCTCCACTGAAGTGGTTACTCTCGGCGCGCTCAATAAAATTACGGCAAAACTAGAAACCATCACGGTCAGACGCGATCAGACCGTTAAGTTTGGAACTTTGGAAATTACCATGCGGAATTGCCGCTCGAATCCGCCCGAAGAACCACCAGAATCTGTTGCATTTCTTGAAATCACTGACCTTGGTCATACGGGGATGCCATCCAGCATTTTTAAGGGTTGGATGTTTGCTTCATCGCCAGCGGTATCGCCCCTTGAACATGCGGTTTATGATGTATGGGTCACGGATTGTAATATGGTTGATGGCTCTGCATCTTCCGCTAAACCGTAAAAATCGGCCTCATCCTGCAATAATGCGTCTTTTAAGAGAACGCGATACTGTAAGCGCGGAATTTCAATAGCCCCAAATTGGCTAAGGTGTTTGGTTATAAATTGTGTATCCAATAATTTATAAGCACCGACTTTCAAACGTGCCACTAGATAAACGAGGGCGATTTTACTGGCATCGGTGACTGTATGAAACATACTTTCGCCGCAAAATGCACCATTCAATGAAACGCCATAAAGCCCCCCGACCAGTTTATCATCTTGCCAGCATTCGACACAGTGGGCATATCCCATTTCATGTAGTTTGTTATAATGAGTTAAAATAGTTTGATTGATCCATGTATTTTGGCGGTCTTTATGGGGTGTGGTATTAGCGCAATGGATCATGACATCGTTAAAGGCCGTATTGATTTTAATTTCAAAGGGTTCAGCTTTTATTTTCCGAGCGAGTTTTTTTGGAATGTGAAATTGATCAAGTGGAAATATGCCGCGCATTTGCGGATCAACCCAATATATATCATCGGCCTTTGCACTTTCGGCCATGGGAAACATACCTTGCATATAGGCGCTAAGAAGGAGTTCTGTTGTGATCTCCATCTTTAATATCTACTCCGAGGCAAGGGTGGCTAAATATTTTTCAAGCCAGTGGATATTATAATCACCATTAATGAAATCATCTTCATGGATTATCTTTTGGTGGAGAGGAATGGTGGTTTTAATACCATCAATAACATATTCTTCTAAACTACGGCGTAGGCGCATCAAGCATTCATTACGGGTTTTGCCGTGAACAATTAATTTGGCTATCATGCTATCATAATAAGGCGGAATTTTATAGCGGCTGTAAAGCCCGCTATCGACCCGAACACCCAAGCCACCCGGCGTGTGATAATCTTTTACCTGACCGGGGGAAGGCATAAAAGTGAAGGGATCTTCGGCGTTAATACGGCATTCAATAGCATGACCAGAAAATTTAACGTCTTCTTGAGTGAAATTAAGTTCCAAACCATCAGCAATGCGGATTTGTTCACGCACTAAATCAATGCCTGTAATCATTTCCGTAACGGGATGCTCCACTTGTAAGCGGGTATTCATTTCGATGAAATAAAATTCACCATTTTCATATAAAAATTCAATAGTTCCCGCACCGTGATAGCCTATTGCTTTAATGGCATTTCGGCACACTTCACCAATTTTATCACGCTCTTTTGAATTAAGGGCGGGCGAGGGGCTTTCTTCTAATATTTTTTGATGGCGACGCTGTAATGAGCAATCACGTTCCCCTAAATGAACCACATTGCCGTGGGTATCGGCGAGAATTTGAATTTCAATATGTCTTGGTGTGGTTAGGAATTTTTCCAAATAAACCGTGTCATCACCAAAGGATACAGCGGCTTCGCGCCGAGCGGAACTAACGGCAAGTTCAAGATCGGATTCATTATGGACAATTTTCATTCCTCGCCCACCACCACCAGATGCGGCCTTTACAATAACCGGATAGCCGATTTTTGCGGCGATTTTTGCGGCTTGTTTAAATTCTCGGACTTCACCTTCGGAACCGGGAACAACAGGAATGCCCACTTTCTTAACGGCTTCCTTGGCTGATATTTTGTCACCCATCAATTTTATATGGTCCGATGTAGGGCCAATGAAAATGATGTTATGTTTTTCAATGATTTCAGCAAAGCGCGCGCTTTCTGATAAAAAACCGTATCCTGGATGAATGGCGTCAACGCCGGTAATTGCAGCCGCAGACATAATGGCTGGAATATTTAAATAACTCTCCGCAGAAGGGGGCGGGCCGATACAGACGCTTTCATCAGCAAGGCGCACATGCATAGCATCTTCGTCAGCGGTTGAATGAACAGCCACCGTTTTGATGCCCATTTCATGGCAGGCGCGGTGAATGCGAAGGGCAATTTCGCCGCGATTGGCAATAAGTATTTTTTCAATCATTCTTTTTACCTGTTATTCAATTATAATCAGGGCTTCGCCATATTCGACGGGCTGAGAATTTTCAACAAGGATCGCGATTACCGTTCCCCCTTTTGAGGCGTGAATTTGGTTCATCACTTTCATGGCTTCTATGATTAGAATATTTTGACCCGCTGAAACCTTATCACCAACCTTAACAAAGGGATCAGATTCAGGATCAGGAGATGTATAGACGGTTCCAACCATGGGTGAAAACACAGTGCCAGGATGATCAGCAGGGGCAACATCCACAACAGCGGGGGCGGCAGGAGCCGGTGCAGCCGCCGCAGCCGGGGCAGCATGGGAAAATGTAACAGGTGAGCCAGAGCGCGAAAGTTTAATTTTTCTTTCGCCTTCTTGTACTTCAATGTCGGTTAAGTCTGTTTCTTTTAGCAGTTTAGCTAGGTCGCGAATAAGGTCTTTATCGACTTGCATTTTTGCCATTATGTCTAATCCTCTTTTTTCTTCTAAAATTTATTTTTATTATTGTTTCACTATATCAGTTACGGCGTCTATAGCCATTAAATAACCAATGGCACCAAATCCTGTGATCATACCGACGGCGGCAGCGGAAATATAGGAATGATGGCGAAATTCTTCACGTTTAAAAATATTTGACAAATGAACCTCGATGGTTGGTTTGTCAACGGCGAGTAACGCATCCATAATCGCGACCGATGTATGGGTTAAGGCGCCGGCGTTGATGATGATCGCATCAAAATCGGTTCTGGCTTCTTGAATCCAATTAACAATTTCGCCTTCCACATTGCTTTGACGAAAATCTATAGCCAAATCAAGGGGAGACGCTTTACTTGTCATCATGTTTTTAATATCATCCAAGGTATCGGCGCCATAAATTTCCGGCTCACGCGTGCCGAGCAAATTTAAATTGGGGCCATTGATTACCAATATTGATTTTGTCATATTTCCCTACTGACTTATTATCATTAGCTATGTATATAATACTTTAATTGTGATTTGAAAACAGCCATTATCAAAAACAAGACATTAAAAGGCAATAATATGATACATGTGACAATTAACGGCGATGAAATGAGCTTTGATGGCACTATTGCATTGATAGATTTATTGGACCGATTGCAAATAGAATCTGACAGAGTGGCTATTGAACATAATCTTGAAATTGTCCCTAAAAGCACATTTGATCAAGTGTCGGTAACGGACGGTGATAATCTTGAAATTGTTCACTTCATTGGTGGCGGCTGACATAAAACGGAAAAAAACATGACTGATACATTTAACGTTGCAGGCAAGCAATATTCATCTCGGCTTATCGTTGGCACAGGAAAATATAAAGATTTCGAAGAAACCAAATTGGCGGTTGAAGCATCAGGGGCGCAGATTGTAACCGTTGCCACGCGGCGCGTTAATATATCAAAGCCCGGCGAGCCGATGTTGGTTGATTATTTAGATCCGAAAAAATACACATTTTTGCCCAATACCGCAGGCTGTTTTACCGGCGATGATGCGGTGCGTACTTTACGCTTAGCCCGAGAGGCAGGCGGTTGGGATTTGGTTAAATTAGAAGTGCTTGGGGATCAAAAAACCCTCTATCCCAATATGCCCGAAACCGTTGAAGCCGCCAAAACTCTGATTAAAGAAGGTTTTCAAGTGATGGTCTATTGCTCCGACGATCCGATCCAAGCCAAAATATTAGAAGACATCGGCTGTTGCGCCATTATGCCGCTTGGTGCGCCCATCGGAAGCGGCCTTGGTATTCAAAACCCGGTTGGTATCCGTATCATCATCGAAAATGCTTCCGTGCCAATTTTGGTTGACGCCGGGGTCGGTACCGCCTCCGAAGCGGCATACGCTATGGAACTTGGCTGTGAC
>CALDNY010000310.1 GCA_937914685.1 uncultured Kordiimonadaceae bacterium | reverse complement strand
TGTAAAATCATTAATGAGTTTACATGAAGGAACATTGAAAGTTGAAAGTGTTTACGGTCAAGGAACCACAGTAACACTATCCTTTCCCTGTAAGAATTAGCACTCAAATCATTACCGTCGCCATCCTTTTCATAAACCGCCTTATGCATTGCCCTATCAGCAGGCGCAAATAATATTTATCACCTGTTCTATATCATCGGTCACAGTTATTAAATTCATATCATTGCGGTCAATAGTGCCTTGTTTCAACATGGTTTTTTCAATGAACGGGGTTAATTCTTTCCAATATTCGGTGCCAACTGCAATCACCGGGAAGTTTTTGATGGTATGGGTTTGGATCAATGTTAAGGTTTCAAACATTTCATCTAATGTGCCAAATCCACCGGGCAATAAAATAAAGGCCTTTGAATATTTCACCAGCATCACTTTACGGATAAAAAAATAATCAAACGAAATATTGATATTGGTATAAGGGTTTAATATTTGCTCATGGGGTAAGATAATATTACAGCCTACGGAAGTTGCACCCACCTCAGCGGCTCCGCGATTGGCGGCTTCCATAATGCCCGGCCCGCCCCCTGTCATAACCGCGTGGCCCTCTTGGCCCAGCCGTTGGCCTATTTGGCGCGCCAATTGATAAAATTGATTAGTTGGCTTAATACGGGCAGAACCAAAAACCGTGACACAGGGCCCAATATTGCGAAGTTTATGAAAACCTTTGTAAAAATCCCACATAATTTCTAAAATCCGCTTCATATCATGAAGCCAACCATGGGGCCCTTTAAGCAAATGTTTGTCTTTATATCTTTTGATCATCATTCTGCACTCATTCAATTATCAATAAGAGTTTGGCATAATTGTCATTAAAAATGTAGCTTTTTTAAGCAAATTTTAAGCGGCTTGGATTAGCAAGCGACAATGAACTAAAAATTAGCTTAAAAAACACCTAAGAAGAAATTTCGGCCAAATCAAAGGCATCCGCATAGATATCCGAAAGCGCCGCGTCCGCAAGGTAGGCCTTGGTTTTGGTTTTTTTAACCATCTCAGGATCACCACATAAAAATACACGCCATCCTTTTAAATTGGGATGATTTTTAAGAGCCATGTCATTAATGGGCCCCTCTTTAAGAGTGCCAAAATGGACGGTCAAATGAATATATTCTGCTTCAAGGTCGCGCAATTGATCAGCCAAATATAATCCCGCCTCATCAACCGCACCAAAATAAAGTTCAATTTTACCACGGTGATTTTGGCTTTGGCTATCGCGCAATATGCCAAGCAAAGGCGCAAGTCCCGTACCGGTACCGATCATCAACATCGGTTGATCTTGATTATCTGGCAGATAAAAACATTCACCGTTCGCGGCTGATATTTCTATCTCTTGACCAATAATTTTATCACTGCACAGCCAACGACTAACCACACCATACTGATGTTCTTTAACATGGATTTCTATGACATTATCACTGGGAATAGAGGCGATAGAATAGCTTCGAACAATATCATTTGGCCCTTTAATATTAATAAACTGCCCCGGCTTATATGAAAAATCACCATAAGGTTTCAAAAATATTTGCGAGACATAACCTGACTTTTCAATCCTATTGCTCACTAGCGCTTGTTGAAAAAAATCAGTGCTCTGGGCTGACTTAATCATCATGCCTTCTATCGGCACTTGCTGACAGCTTAAAAAATAACCTTGTTCAATCAATGTGGCTTTCAGGGGCGCACGGCTTTTTACGTCAACCTTGTCGTCTGTTTTTAACAAACAAGTAAGGCAGACCCCTTTTTTACAACTATGATTAACGGCTAAACTCTGATCAAGAAGATTATCAAGCACAGATTTATCAGGATTACATTTTACGACTGTGCCTTCATAATGAACCGTGATTTGACAATCGGCATTCTTTTGTTGTGACAATATAACTTCCATTCAGCATTAAATAATTATGCTGACTACTATAATCACAAACTCTTTAAAAAGATTAAAGACCGAGCACATCATCATGGGTGCTAGCGGCGATTGCCATTGCCTCACCCACTTCTGCGGCGGGAACGCCAAGTTCTTCCAATGTTGCTTGAAGATGTCCTGCTACTGCGCCAAAATGAGCTTCATTCAACCCCTCAAGCCCCGCATGAGCCGCACGCATATCTTTACCCGAATAATCATTAGGGCCACCAAAAGCAACGGTTAAGAATTTTTTTTGCTTTTCGCGCTGTGCGTCCATATCTGTGGTTTCAAAAAAACGACTGATACTATCATCTGATAAAACTTTTTTATAAAAAATATCAACGGCGGCATCCACGGCGGCATTGCCACCAATACGGTCAAATAAACTAGCACTCATAATTCTCTCCTAATTAAATATAGCTAATATGATTAAAGGTTATAATATATCAACATTAAAAGCCAGTCAAAAATCAACCAACCGCCATTTCCACCGCTTTATCACTGTGAATGGCTGTGGTGTCTAATAATATTACATCTGTATCCTCTTGACTGACCAGCATACCAATTTCCGTACAGCCAAGAATAACCGCTTCGGCTCCTTGTTGTGCTAATTGTTCAATGATCTGTAAGTATTTTTCTTTTGAAGACGGCTCTATTTTACCCAAACATAATTCCTTCATAATCACATTATGGACAATTTCTCGTTCCGTTTGCTTAGGCGTAATGACATTGATGCCATGCTTATCTTGCGATCGGCCTTTATAGAAATCTTTTTCCATAGTGAATTTTGTCCCTAAAAGTCCAACGGTTTTAAGGGCTTTGGATTTTATAGTTTCTGCGGTGGCATCCGCAATATGTAAAATGGGGATCGTAATGCTTTTTTCAATTTCAGGGGCAACAATATGCATAGTGTTAGTGCAAATCATCAGAAAGTCCGCCCCCGCGCTTTCAATAGATTTTGCGGCCTCCGATAAAATCACCGCAGAGGCAGGCCAATCGCCATTTTGTTGAAGTTTTTCAATGGGGGCAAAATCGAGGCTAATCATCGCGATTTTTGCGCTATGAAGTCCCCCCAATGCATTTTTTACGCCGCGATTTAAAGCACTATAATAATGAGCTGTACTTTCCCAACTCATGCCACCGAGCAAACCTATTGTCTTCATAAATTTTAAGCCATTTCTGTTTTCGGGAAATTAAAGAAAGCCGTTGGGTCCATATTGCCTTGACGCATATAGATATCAATATTGCCAAGATGATAAGCATAATGACCGTATAAAACCCACAGAAAGCCCATGGCCGTATATTCACAGCCCTGAAACATCACTGAATTACTTAATTCTTCAGCCGTCAATCCCATCAGTCGTTGCATACTGACCTCGTGAAGCTCACGGCCAAGACTAATGAAGTCACCTTGGTCTAGTTTTTGTGAAAGTTCTTTATTGATGGGAATGGGGATCTCCCAATCATCTTCCATTTCTGTTATAGAACGCACAAAACCGTCCTCGCTGGTGACGAGATGAATATAAAGAGATTTTATGGTCACATCTTCAAGACGATCGCCAAAGCTAACTCCTGGCCCCTCTACTGGTTTCCAATCATATTTATCTTCTGGCGTTTTCTTGATATAGGTTTCAACAAAATCGAAAAGACGGTCAAACAATATTAAAAACCGATCCTTTTCAGTCATAGGCATAATGGCCATTTGCACTTCTCCAGTAGGTTATAATTTTAACAGTCTAGCATATAATTTTAT
>CALDNY010000309.1 GCA_937914685.1 uncultured Kordiimonadaceae bacterium | reverse complement strand
GTCTTCTCGCACCGCAAACATGTTCCCGAGCGCAGCGAGGAGGTTATGTGCAGGGGATGGGGGAAGACGAATAATAGGAGCGTAGGGTAGTGTAAAACTTTTACACCGCCATGTGGCCTGGTTTTACTCCGCCCTTGACAGTGGTTGAAGTTATGGCAACTTTCGCACCCGCTTGCTTTAACAGCCTCGCTGTGGCAAAACCAATACCGTCAGCACTGCCTGCCCCTGTCACCAACGCAACCCGATCTTTAACACCTGCCATGCAGATCTCCCGATCTTCAATGAATGTTATTCATTGCTTGAATTAACCATTTATAATCATGATCTTCAAGTAAATTATGGAACAGAAAAACTGGATCGATTAGTTTTCTATGTCAAACCTATTTCTGCAATTGCTTCTCTGGCATGTTTAGTGCTAGCTTGGATAATCCAAAAGGGGAACAAGACATGTATGAACTAAATAAATTAATAAAATCGCCATTTATCGTTGCCGCGTTTCTAATTGTAACTCTTGTTGCATGTGGCCCATCAAATCCTCCTGACCATCAGATCAGCGCAGATACCGTATACAAAAATGGTCGGATTTACACAGTCGATTCTAATCATAGCTGGGCTGAGGCCGTCGCAATTACAGGTGATAAGATTACTTACGTTGGAACTAATGCGCAACTTAGCGATCATATTGGCGCAGATACCAAAGTGGTTGACCTTCATGGCCGCATGATGTTGCCTGCGCTTCAAGATAGTCATATCCATCCAATATCAGGTGGAGTAGAAGCTTTAAGTTGCGACTTGAACAGTCTTGTAGGACTAGAAGATTACAAAGCGGAAATCGCAAATTATGCGGAAGAAAACCCTGATCTGGACTGGATTCTTGGTGGCGGGTGGTCAATGGCAGTATTTGGAGCAGGCGGTGCACCGAGCAAAATCATACTTGATGAATTAGTGCCGAACCGCCCCGTGTATCTGACTTCGCGGGACGGTCATAGCGGTTGGGCGAATAGTTTAGCACTTGAAATAGCGGGCATCACCAAAGATACCCCAAATCCGGTGGACGGGATCATCGATCATGACCCGATAACAGGAGAACTCGTGGGAAGCCTACAAGAAGGGGCTATGTCATTAATGACCAGTCATGTACCACCTACTTCGCTAGAAACAAAGATCGCCGGTCTGCGTTACGCGATGGAGATGTTACACTCATATGGTATTACGTCCATTCAAGACGCTTCGGTTTTTCGAGGGGACTTTGGAGCTTATGCCGCAATGGATGCGCGTAACGAGCTTAATTTACGTGTCGTCGCATCGCAGTGGTGGGACCATCATTCAGGGACTGAGCAAATTCAAGGTTTTATTGCATCAAGAGAAGAATTTACAAAAGGTCATATTAATGCCACGACAGTCAAAATAATGCAGGACGGTGTGCTAGAAAATTATACAGCAGCAATGCTGGAGCCTTATTTGAAAGGCGGTGGAACAAAGGGCATTCCAATGGTCGAGCCTGAACTTTTGAAGCAGTCTGTTGCAGAATTAGATGCGGCGGGATTTCAAGTTCATTTTCATGCGATTGGCGATGCGGCAATCAGACAAAGCCTAGACGCGGTTGAACATGCACGAAACGTCAATGGTCCGCTTGGGAACCGACACCACATTTCCCATTTACAAGTCATTCATCCAGACGATATTCCACGTTTTGCGGCTCTGGATGTCGTCGCAAATTTCCAACCGCTTTGGGCTAATGCGGATGAATATGTGACAGAGATGAACGTACCTGACCTTGGCGAGGAACGTGTAGGCTGGATGTACCCAATCCTGAGCATCGAAAAAACTGGTGCTACGGTTGCATTTGGCAGTGACTGGTCCGTATCTACGGCCAATCCTTATGCAGAGATGGAAACTGCAATAACTCATCTCGGCGCGTTTGATGAACCTTACCCCGAATTTATCCCGGAAGAACGGATAAGTCTTCAATCGGCCATTGAAGCCTTTACCATTAACGCGGCCTTCGTCAACAAACAGGAAAAAGAAACCGGATCTATCGAGGTAGGTAAGCTAGCCGATCTTATCGTTCTGGATCAAAACTTGTTTGATATTGCACCGTCCAAAATTTCCGACACCAAAGTTTTGCTTACTCTATTCGGCGGCAAACCCGTCTTAGGTGATCCGGGAGACCTTTAAACGAAGTAGTGACAACAATAATGAGGTAAATAACATTTGAATTATCCATCATTTATTTTACGACAGACGCTACTATAATAATTACAAATCCAAATTTTAGCGAGTTGACTTTATCATGATACGAATATCTATTTTATTTATTCTTTCCCTCTTTATTTCTCCTGTGCTGTTCGCAGATGATCAAACCGTTCGTGCCCGCGACCTCGGAATACCCTTTGAAGGGAAAACGGGACCGTTGAATGCTATTACAGATGTGGAAGGGGTTACTGTAGGACATGAGACAATAATCCGTGATTTAGCAGATGGCAAAGCGGTCAGAACAGGCGTTACTGCGGTTTTACCACGCGGCAAGAAAAGCAATGTTCTGCCGGTTTTTGGTGCTTCCTTTGCCTTAAATGGTAATGGTGAGATGACAGGAACAGCATGGTTAGAAGAATCTGGTTTATTAGAAGGCCCTGTCATGATAACCAATACCCATAGTGTCGGGACGGTTCATCAAGCTGCCATTGAATGGAGGGTAGAAGCTGGTGATGCAGACTCCAGCGGTTATTGGTGGTCTTTACCGGTTGTTGCTGAAACATGGGATGGGTATCTGAATGATATCAATGGCTTTCATGTAAAATCACAGCATGCCAAGGCGGCCTTAAATAACGCAAAAACTGGCCCCGTTGAAGAAGGGAATGTTGGTGGTGGTACCGGGATGATATGCCACGATTTTAAATGTGGTATTGGCACATCGTCCAGAGTTGTTGAAACAGTTGACGGGTCATTCACCGTTGGTGTTCTTGTTCAGGCTAATTACGGTACTCGAGAAACTCTGCGAATTTCAGGAGTTCCTGTCGGTAAACATCTTCAGGACAATCTAGCTTATAACGAACCAGATGCCCCTAAATCTGATACTGGATCGATCATTATCGTCGTCGCCACTGATGCACCGCTTTTACCACATCAAATGAAACGGATTGTCAAAAGAGCGGCGCTTGGTCTGGCCAGAAACGGAAGCTACGCAGGTAATGGTTCTGGTGATATATTCATAGCTTTTTCAACTGCAAATGAAGAGGCCAGCCAAAGTGGACCAGCCTCAACCGTCAAAATGATATCAAATGATGAAATGGACCCGCTATTTCTTGGTACCGTTCAAGCGGCCGAAGAAGCTATTATCAATGCTCTTGTTGCAGCTAAGGATATGATCGGAAAAAATGGCAGAACTGTAAAAGCCATTTCTCATAAAGACCTCCAAAAAGTAATGTCCCTGTACAACAGATTGAATAAATAAAGACTTCACAGCGCCTTAATCCTGATTGACGATTAGTTCTTCGCAATAGTGTGTGTGGGAATTACTAAAGCGTCGAGTGCAATGCAGCCTTTTGCCATAACCTTGACAGGATTTAGGTCGATTTCTTCCAATTGGTCACCAAGGCTCTGAACCATAGCAGAAAAATTAGAGGCAGCTATGGCGAAGGCTTCTATGTCAGCCGGTTCTTTGCCCCGTTGACCATCTAGTAAAGGCGCCATTTTAAGCCTGCGAACCAACTGTTTCGCTTCAATCGCGCTAAAAGGCGGCATAGCAAAAACTATATCCTTGAGAATTTCAGTATGAACGCCGCCAATTCCGATGGCGACAATTGGCCCAAAATCAGGATCCTTGAGCATGCCTAAAATCATTTCAGTACCGTAAGCGCTTACCATTGGGGCAACCAATACCTTGGCACCCAACCGCGTTTTAAGTTCGTTATAAACCTCACGTACATTGTTCTCATCTTGAACATTGATGAATACGCCGGCTTGATCTGATTTATGGTTGATGTCGTCTTCAGCTGTTTTAATCACCACAGGAAATCCGATTGTTTGCGCGGCTGTAACAGCATCGCTCTCGGTACTTACCAGTATGGAGAAAACGGCCGGAATGTCAAAATCACACATCATGGCACAAGCTTCATGTTCCCCGAGCGCGACGCCAGTTTTCAAGCGGGTGCGCCATTTAATCGTGGCATCCTCATCAACTATGGGCATAACTCCGCGCCTTTGGACGCTGAAATCTCGGTAATCAAATACATGCTTTAAGGCCTTAAGAAAATTGCTGTAGCCGTCGATAACGGCGAAACCCTCATGGGTGACGGCGGCGGCAAGCGGTTCTGAACCTGTGCCCTGATGGCCCGAAACAAAACAAACGGGCTTGCCTGTGCGCGCGTGGGCATGACGAATATAATCGATATATTCGGGATAAATGCTGCTGTTGGCATCGCGCGCCTGCATTACAGCACCAATGGCAGCTGTTGGTTCAGCAAGCATCAAGGCTAAATGTTCGGCGGCTTTTTTTGGAAAATCACCTTCGCCTGATCCCCAATTGTCTAACGGATTTACCGCTGGTAATCCTGGATCGAGAATGGCCTTAAGATCGGTTTTACAATTGTCCGAAAGCTCCGCATACGGTACGCCGGTTTTATCGGCGAGATCAATCGCGAGTTGGCGCATGCCGCCCGAATCGTGCAGCGAAACCAGACCGCCGGGACCAACGGGATGCGGCTGAGCCATCAAAATAAGCGTATTGGCAAGTTCATCACAATCCTCTACGCGCACAACACCATAGCGGTCAAACAGTGCCTTGTAAGTATCGTCTGATCCCGCCATGGCGCCCGTGTGTGACGATGCCATTTCTGCCGCAAACTCTGTCCGGCCTGATTTGACCACAACAATGGGGATTTCGCGCAAGTTTGCTTTTTCAAAGGCAGCGCGCAGCGCCATCGGTTTTCGACTGGTTTCCATAAATAGTCCGACGACTTTGGTGGTATCTTGTTCAAGAACAAAATCCAGATAGTCCTCTAACGTCACGTTCAGCTCTTGGCCCGTCGAAACGGCAAAATTAAAATTGATTCTGGCTTCGGTATCAAGGATGCCGCTCATGCCTGAACCTGACTGGCTGATGAGGCTAACATTACCTGACGCGTTGTGCGCGCGGGTCTCAAAAGGGCCTGTCCAAACCTTGTCGGTAAAATTATACATACCCATACAGTTGGCACCGCAAACCAAAATATCATGCGCGTGAATTTTGGCTATGATACGGTCTTTAAGACATGGTTCGCTATCCTTTTTAAGCATTAACGTCGACGCCATGGTCGCGGCTTTTATGCCGTGGCGGATTGCTGCGTCTAAGGTTGCCTCAATGCCTGCATCGCCTATGGTGAATATTGCGTGTTCAATTGTTTCAGGCAAGGCGTCAAAATCACTAAAACAAGGGATACCTTCCACCTCTTCATATTTGGGATTGAGCGCATAAACCTTGCCCGCATACCCTGCTTGTTTTAGGTTTTTGAGCACTTGATTGCCTAAGGAACCATTACGCTGGCTTGCGCCCACAACAACGATGGACTTTGATCGAACGAGTGGATCTAATTTATGACGCATGTTTGTCCTCAATAAAGTCATGGTGGGTTCGCGCTCTTGCGCGGTATATTTCAGAAAGAAAAAGGCCGTAAACGTATGAACAATTGGAATAGGTCCACTTTACATATTGTTTCATTAGATTTTTACTCCTTTAGTAGTCCCGTTGCTACAGGCTAGATGATCCTTGAGGCCTTCTTCAAGCACTTCAACTGTGGTTGCAACGCCCTGCGGGTGTGGAGGGTAGCAGGCCTCGCAAAATAGGTCTGTTACTGTTTCGTACCCACGGTGCGTTAGGTTTTCAATCAGTGCTAATACATCATCTTGGGCGGCTATATCATAGGTTATGCCACGACGGATCAGAATGAGATAATAGGTCACGAGATAAACCCGAACCAGATCATATAAAAGGGCAATTTCTTTCATTTGCAGTGGTAAAACATGATGGTAGCCACGCAGGAAATGTCGGGCCTTTGAATAGGGGGCTGGCTCCGGTTGCATGATGTCAGCGACGGCGATCGCTACATCCTGAATGAGCGGACCATGGTGCATGTCACCAAAGTCGATAATACCACTCACAATTTCAGAGTCAGGGTCCGCAACCACCATATTGTAGCGTGACAAATCCATATGGGCAATTTGGACACGTAACTGGTCTAAGCCAGGTTTGATGACGCGCTCGAAGTTCTCGATGATTCCCAATATGAGGGCGCGTGTGTCAGGATTAACTATTTTTTCGGCGATCGGTCTTAAAGTCCCAACTTCACGTATATCCCATAGCAATTGCCTACTTTTTGCTGCCGGATGAAAAAAACCTTGCAAGGCGAGAGCCATCTCAGCCGCAATCTTACCCTGATTAAACACGAGGGTATCTGTCCGCGCGACGTCCGCCAAGGTAATACCTGGTAGGAAAGTCAATAAACGGACTTTATGTTCGACACCACTTGCTGCATAGGTTGAACCTATGTCGCACCCACCTGTTGTATTTAGTAAACGAGGAACAGGTAGAGCGGGCCGGGTTCTAGCAATATGAGCTAACGCGGCGTTTTCAAAATTGATCGTGTCGAGCGCTTCTTCGTCGTTGGATATCTTGAGCAAAAATTGCCTACCATCCACTGCGATGACATGGAAATTGACATCCCACTCACTGTCAAGTGGCTTCAGTTTTCCAGAAAAACCATACAAATCATTCAGTATTTTTTGAGCCTTCTCTATTGAGATGGCTGGCTTGACGATGTCTAGAAAGCGGACTGTATCAACATCTATTTTTTTCAAAATCCTACCCTTTGTTATCTCTATTTTTACCCAATTGAGGTCATTTTTTCTCTAAAGCGCTTAAATACCACGTAATTAGACTTTCAATAGAGTCCTCCATATTTGAGAGTTTGCCAGGGGCATATTTTTTGCTATTCACACCTTTTTGGTTATCGACGATGATACGTTCATCGGCGAGGGTTGTGACATGCCAAAGCCAAGTTAATTTCTCAATATCATAATCCACGCCCTCTTTTGCGTCACCGCGCACCAACCAGTAAATATCGCAGGCGGATGTTAGGTGGGATGTGGGGGTAAAGACATAAACCACCACATGATCATTATAAGCCAGCATCCAGGTCAGCGGCCCTATGCCGAAATCAGACGCGCCATGATCGAACCCTTTTATATTGCCGAGTAGCGGTGCTAATTGTTCACCGTCTTGACTACCCGTTTTATATTTTTCAAAAAGCGCATAACGACTGTATGCATATTGTTCTTGTCCGTCTTCTTGTTGACTGTGCTGCTTATCGACCTCATGTTTTTTAATGCCGCAGGCTTCCATACGAGATAACATCGGCTGTTGTAGGGCATCAAATTTATCAGGGTTAGCTTTAAACGTGTGGCTTAGGGAATATTCAGGATGCGACGGTGCGCAGTGATAACATTCCTGATAATTTTCTACCGTAATTTTCCAGTTAGCGGCGATGGGGTAATTTTTATGTGCTGCCACTTTCATATTTTCAAAATCGTACATCTCAAGTGCTGGGGCCAGATCACGTTTTGCATTTTCTAGTGACTTGGGATTGTCAGAAAGGTTGACGTAAATCATACCGTCTATAATCTCGAAGGCGCATTTGTGTAAGCCGATGTCATTCTTATCAAAATCTTCAGGCATGCTGTGTGCAGCAAAAAGGCTGCCGTCTAGTTCAAAACTCCAAGCATGATAGGGACAAGAAAAGCGTTTTGAATTGCCTTTTTGTTCTTTACAGACATGAGAGCCGCGATGCGGGCAAACATTGTAATGTGCGGCAATATCTCCATCTTTCTTTCTAACGAGGATGATGCTCTCATCCAGTAGGTTAAATAAGAAATAATCGCCAACATTTGGAATTTGCGAGACGTGTCCCGCAAATATCCAACTGTTATAAAATATGGCTTCTTTTTCACGCTCAAAGATAGCAGGGTCTTTATAATATTTACCAGCGAGGGACCAACCATGTTTTCTGCCATTTGCTCTTATCTTATTGAATTCTATTTGATCCATTTTCTATTCTCCTGAACGGGTCTTGATTGCTCTCTAACCTATTGCTTTAATTTCAACATTTGAGAAGCAGGTTGATGTGATAACCTTGTTGCTACAAATCCAGAGGTGGCGTCAGTTTCTTGCGGTCTGGATTATAGAACGGTTTTTCCGTGACACGACACTTGTAAACCTCTCTTTCCCACTTGCATTCGCGGTGCATATACACTTCGACCCACATGTCGTTATTCCCTTCAAAGTACGGTGCATCAAGATAGGCCAGAGCGATATTCTGTTTCAGGATTGGCGACCACAGGGCGGATGTCACTTCACCAATCTGTCGTTCACAGTTTTCACTGTTATAAATGAGCGCACCATCCGCCCGTTTGTTCCAGTCGATATCAATCCCGACTAGTTTGTTTTTTAGACCTTTTTGGCGTGCCTCGACAAGTGCTCGGCGTCCGATAAAATGGCCTTTATTCATATCCACCACCCAATCGAGACCAAGCTCAAAAGGAGTACGGTTACGGTCATACTTTACGGTGTGGAAACACGACATGAACTCGACATCCACCATGATTAGCCCCGCTTCAATGCGCAGCATATCGAGTGCTTCTGAGCCGATCATCCGAATGCCGTGCGGTTTTCCCGCCTTGAATAGGGTTTCCCATAAGTCCGCTGCGTTAATGGCGTTCGTCCAAAGCTCATACCCTAGATCACCTGTAAATCCCGTCCTGGAAACCATAACCTCATATCCATTTAAAGAGAAAGATTCCAACTGAAAGATCTTGAGCTTTTCGACTCCATCAAATCCTGTTTTTTTGAGAATTTTGCAAGAAACTGGCCCCTGTACGGCGAGGCCGACGATAGCATCAGTGACCTCGGTAATGACCAGATCATAGCCAATGGCACAATCCATTAGCCAGTCTATTTGCCGATCGGCACAGCACAGGCGAAACTCCGTCGCGGACAAGCGAAATACAGTGCCATCCTCGATAATGTGCCCCTTGTCATCGCACCACACGGTATATGTTACACGTTTAGGCAGCAATTTTTTGACGTTACGGGTGATTAGTCGGTTCATATATCGTTCGGCATCAATGCCGCAGATATCGTATTTGATCATCGGACAGAGATCATAAACACCACAGGTATTGCGAACCGAAAAATACTCCTGCCCGACATCCGCAAAGGATGCCAAGGTCGTATAACCTGCCCATTCCTCATAGTTGTCGTTTTGAATTAGATGCTTATAAGAGGGATAGAACGGTGTTTCCAAAATCGGACGTTCAGATAAAGGCCGCTCATTATTTGTTATAATAGATGTCATTTTATTTGCCTCCTTTTAGAATAAGTTGGGCGGCATTACGGCCCGCTATACCCATGACATTACCGCCAGGATGACAGCCCGCTCCACACAAATAAAGATCGGTAATCGGCGAAGTATGGCGCGATAGCGCTGGGATTGGGCGGTTAAACAAAAAGGTTTCAAACACTAGCTCCACATGGTGCCAATGACCACCCGTCATGCCGAATTCGCGCTCAATATCGCGCGGCGTCAACAACTCAGCCTCGATGATCTGCTTGCGAATGTCGGGTGCGTAACGCTCCAATTGATCAAGAACGGTTTCAAGGAAAGCGGTGCGGTTAGCCTCCTCATCCGGAGTATCGTCGTAGGGCAAATACTGCACAACAGCCGACAAAAGATGTCGACCATCAGAGGCAATGCTTTCGTCATTAACCGATGGCATGATAATTTCCAGTACTGGCGCAGTCGGATATTTCTTGTATTTACTGGGATTAAAAGCCAGCTCAATCTCATCCATAGTTGGTGCGATGATCATGCGTGAACCGAGATTAACCGTATCGACACCCTTAAATTTTGGCGCGCTAGACAAGACTAGATGCAACTTGCCTGCTTTTCCTCTGGCGCGAAGGTTTTTGATCTGGCGCACAAAGCCTGTATCAAGGTGATCTGGGCTAACGAGTTTCATAAAGGTTTGTTTCGGATCTGCGTTCGATATCACTCGATCTGCCTCAATCCGTTCACCTGTCTCTAATTCGACACCAACCGCGTGGTCATTCTCAACCAAAATTTGTTTTACTCGGGCGCCCGTTCGAATGTCCGTTCCTGCTGCTTTCGCCGCTTTCGCTATAGCTGCCGATACCGCCCCCATACCGCCTTTCGGCTGGGCGATGCCCACGTCCCCATTTCGAGCGTAACCAGCCATACGATACAAATAAGTTAAAACGCTACCCATCGAACGCGCACCCCATTCGCCGCCCCAGAGTGCATCCATCGCAATAGCGGCTTTCATCTGAGGGTTTTCGAAATATTCGTCAAGTAGATCATAAAAATTCATACCGATGATACGCAAAAACTCTCGCATATGGTAACGGCCTAATTTGCGAATGGACCACCCCAAACCCATAAGGTCCAGCCTCTGCTTCCAGGTTTCAATGGCGATTTCAGGCGCCAGTTTCTCCAGTGCGGGACCGAGTGCTTTTGTGAAACGGTGCATATCCTTGTTGAAGCGGACATAGGCTGCTTTGTCCGCATCCGATACGGCCGACCCAGTCACCGTATCGCCATCGAAGGTGATTGCCTCCCCGTTTACAGCCAGCGAGACGGTATTCAAGTCCGTTGCAGCCAATGAGAGGTCGTGCTCGGACAAATTAAGTTCACGCATCAGGTCCGCTGGCATAGCATGCAGAAGATGGGCGCCAGGCGACACTGTCACACCAGGCGCGAGATCACGATTTCGTGCTGCGCCACCAATAACGTCGGATGCTTCTAGCACGAGGACGGATTGACCAGCGCGCGAAAGATAAGCAGCACAGGCAAGACCATTGTGTCCCGCGCCAATAATAATATTTTGAAAACGACGTGTCATGGCACCATCCTCTTACCCAGATCAAGTAGAACCTCACGCGCTGCGTTTGCGCCTGGAGCTCCCATCACGCCACCTCCTGGATGTGTCGACGACCCGCACATATAAAGCCCTGAAATAGGTGTGCGGTATTGCGCATAGCCAGGAATTGGACGGTTAAACATCAGCTGATCCATGGTGAGTTCACCTTGGAAGATGTTACCTTCGGTAAGGCCTGTCTCGTCCTCAATGTCTTTTGGCGTTCGAATTTCCATGTGCAGGACCTTTTCTTTGAAATCAGGACTGAATTGGGAGATACGGTCGATAATATGATTGCCAAATGCATTCTTGCGATCCTCATTCCAATCGCCTTCCGCCAGCTTATAAGGACAATACTGGATGAAAACCGACATCCAGTGTTTGCCCTGGGGCGTCATGGTAGGGTCGACCAATGATGGGATGAGCATGTCGAGATACGGGTCTTGGGACCATCGGCCTGCCTTCCAGTCGTCATAAGCTAGTTCCAATTCATCCATACTTTGCGAGATATGCAGATCACCCGTCATGCACGGTGAATCCTTTGGAATGCCGTAAAAACTCGGCAATCCGTCTAAAGCAATATTGACTTTGCCGGAAGAACCGCGGAACCGGAAATTCTTGGCACGATCCACCACCCACTGCGGCAGTTCATTGGCGTCAATCGCATTAAACGTGCGGCGAACATCCATGCCGGAGACCACAAGGTCAGCCTTAACGGTTTCGCCGTTTTCCAGCTGCATCCCTTTGACTTTGCCGTGTTCGACGGTGAAATTTGAGACGCCGGCATTGAGCCGGACATGGCCGCCCGCTGCTAGGAATGAATCATTGAGAGCTTTGGATATCGCGCCCATTCCGCCTCGAGCAAAGCCCCAGGCACCAACATTGCCGTCTAGGTCACCCATGGCATGATGCAGTAAGATATAGGCGGTGCCCGGCGAATAAACGCCAAGGGCGGTTCCGACTGTCGCACCACCTGCCAGATATGACTTTAACGCATCATTTTCTAGGTATTCATTCAGATAATCAGCCACACTCATAGTATAGAAACGCATAGTTTCGTGCATTTGCTCCTTACCAAGACCATAAAACCGTTTCCCCAGATAGAGCAATTCCATCAGGTCTCGAGGTTTAAATGATGTTGGATCAGCCGGTGTCCGCATCAAGAGCGGCTTGATGAACTTACACTGACGTATAATATCTCTGTTCAGGCGGTCATAGGCATTGGTATCCCGCTTGGAGAAGCGTTCAAGATCCCGCCGATTGGCATCATCATGCCAATATGTACCCATTGCATCATAGCTGCCATCGTCGTTCTTAATGATCTGTGCACCGCCCGCGTAGGGAATAACCTGTAGACCATATTTATAGAGCTCCAAAGATCGAGCAATTTCCTGCCGGAACAGGCTACAGACGTATGAGCAATTTGAATAAGTAAAATCTTCGTACCTAGAAATACTCGTCGTCGCGCCGCCAATATGATCGTTGCGTTCAAGAACAAGCACCTTGAGACCAGAGCGTTGCAAATACCCCGCTGCGACCAACCCGTTATGCCCGGCGCCAATGATGACGGCATCATATTGTTTCATTAGCTTTTTACTCCTTTAGTAGTCCCGTTGCTACGGGCAAGATGATCCAATGTGATTTTGAAGCCCTCTTCAAACGCTTCAAGTGTGGTTGCAAGGCATGCATCGTCGTGAGCTTCACAGATAAACCATGGCTCACGACTGTCTGGTTCAACAAGCAAGCCGCGGTCATGCAGATGCGGTGCCATCGTGTCATAAATGGTATAGTCGGTGCGTATCCAGTCTCGGTAATTGGTTGGGGGTTCTTCGGAAAAAAACATCCCGCCCATCGAAGGATGACCCGTAAAAGAATGCGGAACACCTTTCTGGTTTAAAATCTCGCTAAGGCCCGCCTGCAGACGGGTGCCATATTGGGCGATATTTGCGAGTGCATCGGTCTCGTCAAGAATTTCGAGCGTTTTCTCTGCTGCTGCAAGTGAGACTGAATGTGCTGTGTAAGTACCACCGTGGGCAACACCGTCACCGATATTTCCCATGATGTCAGCCCGTCCTGCAAGGACAGAAATGGGATAGCCATTGCCTATGGCTTTGGCGAAAGTGCACAGGTCAGCTTTGACGTTGAATAGCTCCTGAACTCCACCTCGGGCGACACGGAAACCAGTTTTTACTTCATCAATGATCATAACGACGCCGTATTTGTCGCAAAGAGAACGCACATCATGGAGGTATTTTTTATCAGCCGTGAGCGAGCAACAGTTGCCCATAATAGGCTCTATTAGCAGCGCGCCAATATTGCTATGATGTTTTTTGAGTGTTTCTTCAAGACGGTTGGCATCATTAAGTGGCACTGAATGGATTAGCTTTTTCAACATTTGCGGCACGCCGCCGCCGTATGACCTTAAAGGGGGATCTTCTGGACCGCCGTCCCACTCTTCAATCTCTGTTTGCCAAAGTACAGCATCAAAAAGGCCGTGGTAGCCACCTTCAATCACAACATAACTGTCTTTGCCAGTAAATGCGCGGGCAAGACGCAGCGCTGCCATCACCGCTTCGGTTCCAGAATTTGAAAAACGGACAAGTTCTGCCGCAGGCACCATTTTTGAAATGCGTTCTGCCACAGTAAGTTCGCGTTTGGTTCCGAGGGCAAAAACACCGCCAACTTTCATTCCTTCAATGGCCGCGTCGTCCACGCGTTTGTCCTGATAACCTAGAATGGCCGGGCCGTAACCTAGTCGGTAATCAACATATTCATTGCCGTCAATGTCCCAAATGCGGGCACCTTTAGCATGGTCTATATAAATAGTTTCATCGTCACCCCAGTAACGGAAATTGGACGACACACCCAAAGGTAGTTTTTTGGCTGCCTTTTTAAAATGAGCATTGGATTTAGTTAGAGTTCGCATGTCGATTCCTTTTTATGGTGTGTGTCAGCGGTAAACGTTGGTCAAGTAACCAGAAAAAAACGACTGAGACGTGCTTGAGTCGGAATAAGATGCTATAAAAATTACATTCTGTCCACTAGTTATTGATTGAAGGATCATTCAATAACTAAGAATAAACATTTATATTGACAAGGGTTAGATAAAGTTCATGATGATTAAAGGTTTATATTTGGAAAGATAATTATGGTTAAAGAAGCCGAGGAAAAACCACAGCGACGTGCCTCGAAGGAATTGAGGCGGCGGCAACTGATATTAGCAACAATTAAATCGATTGCGAAATATGGTCTATCAGATACAAAACTTTCGCATGTGTCGAAAGCAGCTGGCCTTAGCCAAGGTATTATCAATTTTCATTTTAAATCCAAAGAAGATTTGCTGATTGAAACACTGAAATACATTCGCGATGATTATGAAGAAACTTGGTTGAAAGCATTGGCGGCTTGTCCCGATGAACCTGCGGCCATGCTTGCAGTACTTGCATGTGTAGATTTTGATGCGTCGGCTTTTGATCGTAATAAGCTAGCGGTTTGGTTTGCTTTTTGGGGCGAAGCAAGTGCGCGTCCAATCTACCGACGCATTTGTAAAGAACGAGACGAAGGTTATTCGCAAATGATTATAGATTTGATGACCCGGCTAGCGGAAGAAGGCAGTTACGAAGCTGTGAATCCAGTGGCCGTCTCTACAGGGTTTCAGGCATTAACCGAAGGGCTTTGGCTGGCTATTCATTTATCGCCAAAATCCGTTGGCCGAGAAGATACCAAGTTGATCGCCTTGGAGTATTTAGCGCTATATTTCCCACAACATGCCCATAATTTTAAGGAATGAATAATGGATCTTGATCTCTATATTGATGATAATGTACGCCTTTGGCAGCAAAAAATTCGCGCCTTTGCCGACGAACACCTGATACCTTATGAGGTGGAGGCGGAACTTAATGACGGTGTCTTGCCCGATGATGTGAAGCGACGACAGCATGCCGTTGCATGTGAGCTTGGTCTATCGCGCATGGACGCCCCTAAAACGCATGGTGGGTTGGCGCTTGGCCAGAAAACACAAGTTGCGATTTGGGAGCAGTTTGGCCGCGTGACCAATGGGTTATCATGGTGTTTTGCCGAAGTTTATGACTGGATGTTTGAAAACTGCACAGCTTTGCAACTTGAAAAATATATTTTGCCGCTGATGCGCAATGAAACCCATGTAGCTTATGCGATCACCGAAGCCGGACCGGGTTCAGATGCCGCTGGTATCAAAGCAACAGCACACTATGAAAATGGTATGTTTCGACTTAACGGTGAAAAATGGTTTGTCACCGATGCCAACCTCTCTGATTTTTTAATCGTTCAGGCTTTGGTAGTTGGCGGCGATTCTGACGGCGAACACGCGTTTTTCTTTGTTCGTATCGATGCTGATGGGTTGACGATAAATGACAACCCGCCTTTTTCCCACACATTCGCCGCTCACCACCCGACATATGGTTTTAGTGATGTGATGGTTCCCGAAGCAGACCGCATTGGCAAAGCGGGTGATAACATGACTTTCACCTATAGCTGGTTTCGCCGTGAACGGTTGATGATTGCAGCACGTTGCTGCGGTGCGGCTGAACGATTAATTGAAGAGATGCAAGAATTTGCCCGTACGCGCGAACTTTCTGATGGGCGGCTTCTGGACAAAGATTGGGTCAAGTTTGCCATCGCAGATGCGGCGACTGATCTTTATGCCGCGCGGTTGATAGTTTATGACACCGCCCATTCCATCGACACAGGCGCGGATTTAAAAAAACAGCATGCTCGCTGTTCGATGGCCAAGTTGTTTGCTTCCGAAATGGTCAATCGAACCGCTGATGTGGCGGTACAAATTTTTGGAGGGCGCGGTTATATGCGCACTAATGCGGCGGAGCGCTTTTACCGCGAAGTACGGGTGGATCGTATTTGGGAAGGCACCAGTGAAATCCAGCGGCTTATCATCGCGCGCCGGGTTGAAAAAGACGGGCTCAAGGGGTTATAGAAGGGTAAAATACATGACCGGATTTATTCACAGCATAGTGGCTGCCGTGCTCTTAATGGGTGCGGCGCATGCTGCTGATGATCCGGTAATTAATATCTATAGCTGGACCGATTATATCGCCCCTGAATTGCTGAGCGAATTCGAACAGGAATTTGGTATTCGCGTCAATTATGACACGTATGAAAGTTCGGAAATCGTCGATAGCAAACTTCTTGCTGGCGGTACGGGCTATGATGTTATCATCCATAGTGCACAATTGGTGGGACGCCTTTTACCTATCGGGTTATTCGAAGAACTAGATTTTAGCAAAATCCCCAATGCGCACTATATTGATCCAAAAATTGCGGCCTTGACCAACGGTTATGATCCTGGCAATATCCATAATATCCCCTATATGTGGGGTTCTGTTGGCTATGCCTATAATATTGATATGATCAAGGCGCGCATGCCAGACGCACCAATCGGTTCCGGCGACATGGTTTTTAAACCCGAAATCCTGTCAAAATTTGCAGACTGCGGCGTTTCTTTCCTTGATTCTCCAGACGATGTCTTGCCAATGGCGCTGGCTTATTTGGGGCATGATATTAATTCAGTTGATCCGGCACACTTAGATGAAGTTGAGGCGCTTCTTAAGGGTGTGCGCCCTTATATTAAATATTTCAGTTCAACCAAGATGATTCAGGATCTACCAAACAGCGAAGTTTGCCTTTCCATGAGCTGGTCGGGCGATTACGCGCAGGCTGAACAGCGTGGCATCGAAGCTAATTTGGATATCAAACTTGCGTATGCTGTTCCAGAGACAGGTGGGCCACTTTGGTTAGACGTGTTGGTAATACCAAAAGATGCGCCCCACACTGATAACGCTCATATTTTTTTGAATTTTATAATGCGCCCTGAAAATATGGCGCGTATTTCCAACCTCACTTTTTACGCCAATGGCAATTTGGCCTCAAAGGCTTTCTTAAATCCTGAGGTGATCAATAATCCGTCCGTTTATCCCCCCGATGATATTATGAGCATCTTGAAGGCAAGAGCTATCCTTAATCCTAAAGAACAGAGGTTGCGCACCCGGTTGTGGACGCGGTTCAAAACAGGAATGAGTAAATGATACAAAGTCAGCCGCTGCAAAAATCCAAAGATGATCATGATGCCACTCGCCCCTTCGTCGAAATTCAGGGGGTGAACAAATATTTTGATAATTTTTGTGCCGTCAATAATGTCAACTTGAATGTTCGTAAAGGTGAGCTGTTTTCGATCTTGGGCGGCTCGGGTTCGGGCAAAACGACCTTGCTACGTATGCTGGCGGGTTTAGAACGACCAGACCATGGCCGGATAATCATAGACGGTCAGGATGTGACAGATCTGCCGCCCTACGAGCGACCGGTGAATATGATGTTTCAGTCCTATGCTCTGTTCCCGCATATGACGGTGGCGCAGAATGTTGGCTATGGCTTAAAGCGCGAAGGCGTTGCCAAAGGCGAAATTTCAGAGCGGGTTGAAGCCATGCTCAAACTGGTTCAATTGCAGGGTTTTGGAAAACGAAAACCCGATCACCTATCTGGGGGGCAATGCCAGCGTGTGGCGTTGGCACGTTCGCTGGTTAAAAAACCAAAACTATTACTTCTGGACGAGCCCACCGGGGCGCTTGACAAAAAACTTCGAGAGCAGACCCAGTTCGAGATTGCCAATATTCAGGACAAACTGGGAATTACCTTTATCGTCGTGACCCATGATCAGGAAGAGGCGATGAACATGTCGGGCCGGGTTGCGGTGATGAATGAAGGGCAATTTGTCCAGATAGGCACGCCCCATGAAGTGTATGAAAATCCGGCCTCTAAATTTGTCGCAGACTTCATTGGTGGCATCAATCTCATCGACGGCACTGTCGCCGGGCCAGTGGTTGACGGTTTTTGGCCCATTGAGTTGCCCCAACTGGGATTGACGGTGCCAATCACGCATAATGCAACCCTTTCTGAAGGGCAGGCGGTAACTGCCGCTATTAGGCCAGAAAAGTTGTTTGTCGCTACAAGTGCCAGCACCGAGCCTAGTTTTGTTTCGGTGCCGGGCGTGTTATATGATCAAGGGTATTTTGGCCGTATTTCGCTTTTTAAGGTACGCCTGCCGTCAGGACGCATCATAACTTCCACGGCACAAAATAGAGTGCGCTTTGCCCGCCGTGCCCTCGACTGGGATGAAAATGTTACTGTTTCGTTTGACCCTAAAAGCATGATGGTGTTGACACAATGAATGCGCTAGCAACATCAAAACAAAAAACAGAGCAGGCGGGACAGTCTCGCTCAATCGGTTTTTTTGACCGACATTGGAAGCGGATCGTCATTGGCTTGGCTTTATTATGGCTTACGCTCTTCTTCCTGCTGCCGTTTTTGATCGTACTGAAAATCAGCTTCGCTAACCCGATCATTGCCCGCCCGCCTTATACCCCACTTATCGGCGAGGATGGACGGCTGCAGGCGACCTTAGAGAATTTTTCCTTCATCCTGTCAGATGGGCTTTATGCCTATACTTATCTGAACAGTCTCAAGCTTGCGGCTATATCTACGGTGCTCTGCCTGTTGGTTGGCTATCCGATGGCGTACGGCATTACCCGCACCCAAGGTAGCACGCGTTTAATCTTGTTATTTTTTGTTGTATTGCCATTTTGGACGTCGTTTTTACTTCGGGTTTATGCCTGGATGGGGCTTTTGGGCAATCACGGACTGATCAACGGCTTCCTATTGAGGCTGGGTTTAATCAATGCGCCAATCCAGATGCTTTATACCGATTTTGCCGTTTATGTGGGCATCGTCTACAGCTATTTGCCATTTATCATATTGCCGCTTTACGCCAGTATCGAACGCTTGGGCGATACCCTTAATGAAGCGGCTGCTGATCTTGGTGCCGGACCGTTTCGTACTTTTATGGATATCACCCTACCCATGACAGCACCGGGTATTTTGGCGGGTTCGCTTTTGGTTTTTATTCCGGCGATGGGCGAATATGTTATCCCGGCTTTGCTTGGCGGGCCTGACAGTTTGATGATTGGCCGGGTGCTTTACGATGAATTTTTCTTCAACCGGGATTGGCCCGTCGCTTCTGCGGTGGCAATTCTGTTGTTGTTGATCCTGATAATCCCGATTGTCTGGTTCCAGTATATCAATGGAAAACATCAGGAGGAAGGCGCATGAAAAAACGGTCGATATTTCTGATCAGCAGCCTCGCCTTTGGGTTTTCCTTCTTATATGTGCCAATTTTGGTGATGATCGCCTTTTCCTTCAATGAAGCCAACCTGTCGACGACTTGGACCGGATTGTCGTTAAAGTGGTACCAAAAATTGTTTGAAAACGAACAGGCCCTGAAGGCCTTGATGCTGTCACTACGCATTGCTTTGATCAGCGCCACATTTGCTACCATTCTTGGCACGCTCGCGGGTTTGGCGCTTGCACGGTTTGGGCATTTTAAGTCCCGTCTTTTTTTGGCGGGTATGGTGTCGGCACCTCTGGTGATGCCGGAAGTGATAACGGGGCTTGCGATGCTTTTGTTTTTCATTTCAATAGGGGGGTTGATCGGCTGGCCGTCAGGGCGTGGTGTTACCACGATCACCATCGCCCATATCACATTTTCTATGGCCTATGTGGCGGTAGTGGTGCAGTCACGGCTTAGTTCGCTGGATCAGTCGCTGGAAGAGGCGGCGATGGACCTCGGGGGTCGACCTATTCGAATTTTCTTTGATATCACTCTTCCCCTAACAGCACCGGCAATGATGGCGGGCTGGTTGTTGGCGTTCACTCTTTCCCTTGATGATCTGGTTATTTCCAGCTTTGTATCCGGTCCTGGTGCCAATACGTTGCCGATGTATATTTTCTCAAAAGTAAAACTTGGTATCAGCCCGGATATTAATGCGCTAGCCACACTGATGATCGGCACTGTGGCTTGTACCATTGGCCTTGCTGGCTATTTGAGTATGCGCCATCGTGCTAGCCGAGGAAGCGGTGACGGATAGCATATACTACTTGTTTAATCCCGTTTTATCATCCAATTTCACCACAAGCTGAATTATCTTCATTTTGTCTGAGGCGGAATAGCTCATTTGCAAACGCTTTACAGTCGTGTCAGACCTTCATCCAACCGATCCAAAAGAACGTCGGCATGTTCTTTGTTAAAGACAAGGGGGGGCCTTAGCTTTATCACATTACCATAGGGTCCGTCCGATCCCATCAAGACGCCCAATTCTGACATTATTTGCAGCAGGCGGTTCGTTTCGCGGGCCGCAGGGACTTTGCTATTTTTATCCAATACAAGCTCGGCTCCTAGGATCAAGCCGCTGCCACGGATGTCACCAATAATATCGTGTTTCACGGCCAACCGTTGAAGGTTGGATTTAAGATACAGTCCAGTGGCGGCGCTATTGTGCCGCAGTTCGTCGTGGTTATATATATCTAATACAGCACTCGCCGCCACAGCTGCAACGTTGTTGCCGCCAAAGGTGGAAAATATGGCACCGCCTTTTGAGACGGCCTCCAGAACGTCAGGCCGGGTGATGACTGCCCCCATTGGGTAACCATTCGCCATGGGTTTGCCTAGAGTTACGATGTCCGGTACAACTTGATGCAGGTTAAACCCCCACATATCCTGCCCCATACGGCCAAAGCCGGATTGTACTTCATCTGCGACACATAATCCGCCAGCACGACGCACTTTGTCAAAAACCATCGCGAGATAGCCTGGCAACGGTTCAAGAATACCATTGGTGCAAAACGCAGAATCGACAATACACAGGGCCGGTTTCAGCCCCGCCTGCGCGAGACTATCAATTGCAGTATCAACCTGCTGACTGTAATGCTCCAGAAGGTCAGCCCTGTTCTTGAACGGGGCTCGGTACAGATCAGGCGCAGGAATAATGCGGACATGAGAAGCGATAGGCGCGTCCGGTTTCCCGGAAGGCGACAAGGCTGCTACAGCCTTGGTCCAGCCGTGATAGGCGTCTTCAATAATGATCGCCCCGCTATTACCTGTGTAAGCCTCTGCCATTAACCAGGCCAGCTCATTGGCTTCTGACCCTGAATTGACAAAAAAGGCATTGAAAAGCCCTTGGGGCATGGTTGATGTGAGGCGCTCGGCATAAGCTATAATTTCATCACAGATATATCGGGTATTGGTGTTGAGCTGACCAATTTGTCTCGCTACTGCCTGCGCAACATAAGGGTGGGCATGGCCGACAAGAGGAACATTGTTGTAGACATCCAGATAGGCCCTGTCAGCTGTATCGTAGAGCCAAGCGCCGTCCCCACGTATGATGTTGAGCGGTGGATCGTAGAAAACATACAGCGGTTCACCCATAACTGTCTTGCGGCGTGCGACGAGCGCATCCACATTTCCAGTTGCGACACCCTCGGGGCGTGGGCGCCCGCAGGCCTCACTAAACAAGTCTGTCACCGTGTTTTGTCCACGGTAGGTGAAGTCCTCAATCAGCGCCAATACATCAACCTGTGCCGCTTCATCGTAGGTTGCGCCACGACGGATCAGAATGAGGTAATAAGTCGCCAGATAAGCGAGAACCAGATCATATAACATTGCAATCTCTTTCCTCTGCAGGGGCAAGACATGATGGTACCCACGCAGGAAATGTTGGGCCTTTGAATAGGGGTTCGGTTCCGGTTGCATGATGTCAGCGACCGCGATCGCAACATCCTGAATGAGCGGGCCATGGTGCATGTCACCAAAGTCGAGAATTCCGCTTACAATTTCAGAGGCAGGGTTCGCAACCACCATATTGTAGCGCGTCAGATCCATATGAGCGATTTGGCCGCGCAACCCGTCAAGGTCGGGTTTGATGTCGCGCTGGAAGTTCTCGATGATCCCCAGTATGAGCGCGCGTGTATCGGGGTTCGCGAGCTTTTCGGCGATCGGCCTTAAGGCACCAACTTCGCGTATGTCCCATAGCAATTGCCGACTTCCCGCTGCCGGATGAAAAAACCCCTGCAAGGCGAGAGCCATCTCGGCCGCCATCTTGCCCTGATTAAACACGAGTGTATCAGTCCGTGCGACGTCCGCCAGGACTGTACCCGGCAAGAAGGTCAACAAACGAACCTTAAGCTCGACACCACTTGCCACAGGGACTGATCCTATGGTGCACCCATCGCTGGTATTTAGTAAACGAGGAACAGGGAGAGTCGGTCGGGTTTTGGCAATATGAGCCAACGCGGCGATTTCAAAATTGATTGTGTCGAGCGATTCTTCTTGGTTGGAGATCTTGAGTAGAAATTGCCCGCCATCCACTGCGACGACATGGAAATTGACATCCCGCTCACTGTCAAGTGGCCTCAGCTTCCCCGAAAGTCCATACAAATCTTTCAGTATATGACGGGCCGTCTCTATCGAGACGTCGGGTTTGACGATGTCCAGAAAGCGGACTGTATCAATATCTGTTTTTTTCAAGACCTACCCTTTATCACCTCGACTTCACCCCGATTGGGGTCACTGAACCGGTCCGGATTGTCAGGACAGTTTGACAGCAATATTAAGGTGTTTCCTGTTTCATGTTATGTTGCTATTTTGTTATTGGTTTGATGACAGAATTTAGATCATCCATTATATTGGTCTTTATTCCTTTATAGCGCTTAAGTACCACGTAATAAAACTCTCAATAGAATCTTCCATATCTGCGAGCGGGCCGGGGGTGTATTTTTTGCTATTCACACCTTTTTGGTTATCAACAATGATGCGTTCATCGGCGAGGGTGGTGACATGCCAAAGCCAGGTTAATTTCTCAATATCATAATCGACACCTTCTTTTGCGTCACTTCGCACCAACCAGTAAATATCGCAGGCGGATGTTAGCTGGGATGTTGGGGTAAAGACATAAACCACCACATGATCATTATAGGCTAGCATATAAGTCAGCGGCCCAATGCTAAAATCAGACGCGCCATGATCGAACCCTTTTATATTGCCGAGTAGCGGTGCTAATTGTTCGCCGTCCTGACTGCCGGTTTTATATTTTTCAAAAAGCGCATAACGACTGTAAGCATATTGTTCTTGACCGTCTTCTTGTTGGTCGAAATGCTTGTAGCTTTCATATTCTTTAATGCCGCAGGTTTCCATGCGGGATAACATCGGCTGTTGTAGGACATCAAATTTATCAAGTTCAACTTTTAACGTGTGGCTTAAGGCATATTCAGGATGGGACGGCGCGCAGTGATAACATTCCTGATAATTTTCTAACGTGATCTTCCAGTTGGCGGCGATGGGGTAGTTTTTATGGGCTGCCACTTTCATATTTTTAAAATCATACATTTGAAGCGCGGGGGCAAGATTACGCTTGGCATTTTCAAGTGATGTTGGATTGTCGTTAAAATTGACGAAAATCATACCGTCAATAAAATCAATGGCGCATTTATGTAGTTTAATGTCGCTTTTATCAAAGCTTTCCGGCATACCGCGCGCGGCAAAAAGGCTGCCGTCAAGATCATAGCTCCAAGCATGGTAAGGGCAAAGGAAGCGTTTTGCATTGCCGCTATCTTCTTTACATATGTGTGATCCACGGTGGCGGCAAACATTGTAATAGGCGGCGATACTGCCGTCATTTGTTCTAACAATGATGGCGCTTTCATCCAGTAAGTTAAACAGGAAATAATCACCGGTGTTTGGTATTTGAGAAACATGCCCGGCAAAGATCCAAGTATTAAAAATTATTTTATCAATTTCTTTTTGGAATATGGCAGGGTCTTTATAATATTCACCAGCGAGAGACCAACCATGTTTGCTACCATTTGCTCTTGTCATATTGGATGTAATTTGGTTCATTTTTTAATCCCCTGAACTCGTCCTGATTGCCAGAATAGTTTGTCAGCAATATTAAGGTGTAACCTGTTTCATGTTATGCTGCCATTTCTAGTGTTTTAGATTACCAGTAAACATCATGCGGGGGTATTTCGTCAAGTGAAGAATGGGGCCGGATAATATTTAAAAACCATCTATTCATTGGGCCCCGCCGTACATTAAATCCATCACTCAGTATCCCACTTTCCAAAAAATAGTTGGTCATTGTCGAATACATAATCAACATCTTCTAACGCTTGGTGTTTCTACTGATTAACCCCAAAGTTCCGTCGTTGGCAAACTCACGACGCCACCATCTTTATATTCTAGACCATTTTCTATGTCTTGTTTTAAAAATAGAGGACCGTCGATGTCAACGAACTGACAATGTTGTCCGATAACATAGGATGGTGCCATGGAGAGGGATGTGCCGGACATGTTGCCGACCATAAGGATTTTGCCGTCGCGTTTAGCCAGTTCAATGATTTTTAAAGCGTCAGTTAAGCCACCACATTTATCCAATTTAATATTGATAATGTCATAACGCCTTGCGGATAAGGCATATTCTGAACTATCAAAGCAAGATTCGTCTGAACCGAGCGGTACCAGTGATTTATATCCTTCTAATTCTTCATCCTTGCCACGTGGTAACGGCTGTTCGATCATTTCTATGCCTAATTTTTGCGCGGCGGGGGTATATTCTTTTAATTCTGCGAAGGTCCAGCCTTGGTTGACATCAACGATCAATGAAGCGTCAGGCCTGACCGCGCGGATGGCTTCTAGGCGGGCGATAGGATCATCTTCGCTGAGCTTGATTTTAAGCTTTGCATATTTCGAATGTTCCAAGGCCTCGTCTGCCATTTTTTCAGGAGTATTGATGCCAACGGTGGCAACAGTTACTAAAGGTTTTGGTGTTAAATTTAAATATTGCCAAATGGATGTGCCTGCTTGTTTCATTCTTAAATCCCACAAAGCGCAGCCAAGGGCATTACGCGCACCGCCGTAGGGCAGTAATTCTTGCACTTGATCGAATGTTATATCATTTGAAATTGAAGAATAAGGTGGTCCTGTTTGTTTGGACAGGTTTGCAGCTTATTTAAGGTGTATCCT
>CALDNY010000308.1 GCA_937914685.1 uncultured Kordiimonadaceae bacterium | reverse complement strand
AGTGGTAGACTTTTACGCCGCCATGTGGCCTGATTTTACTCCGCCCTTGACACATTTCCTCCCATAGAGGTTAATTTACTATCAGCTGATGTTTCTTTTGCACCTGTGGCTTCATCATCAGGACCAGGTGCGGCCATAAAGGCTGCTTCTAGTTCATCTAATGTTGCTTCGCCAGGTACTGATGGTCTGACATGTTCATCAACTTTTGACACTTCAACTGGAGCAGGAGCGGGCTCTTCCGTTTTAGCACCAGCAGAATATTTTCCTTCTGCCATAGCATTAAGGTCATTGATAATTTCACTGTCATCACCCACGGGCTCTTCTTGTGTTTGTTCAATACCGTTCAAAATTTCTTTAATACGGTCAAGGGATTTTAAAATTAAGGTAACGGAATCTGCTGTGACTTTCATTTCACCGTCTCGGAATTTACCAAGAACATTTTCAGCGGAATGGGCAACTGATTCCAATCGTGGCAATCCTAAGAAACCACAAGTTCCTTTGATTGTATGAACCAATCTAAAAATATTATCCAACACCGATTTATTGTTGGGATCTTTTTCAAGTTCCACCAACTCGACGTCAACAACTTCTATACTTTCGAAGGTTTCAGTTAAAAATTCATTTAGTAGATCATCCATGCCAATTACCTTTTTAATTTAGAATATGGGTACTCCCAAATCTAATTTCTAGGAAATTGGTTAAAATGAAGTAAAGTTTTACGCGTTTTGCAGCTAATTTTAAAAAAACATCAATATTTATTAAAATAATACCATAAAAGATATATCAAATCTTCGCACTTAAGGTGAAACTATTCTCGTTATGAGGGGTATATTCCACTTTACTGTTCAATAATTTTGCCACACTTGCCGCTAGATATGCAGGTGCAATCTTAGGGTCTGTTTCAATTTCATCAACTTCACCGCAAATTGTGAGCCGTATTTTATCCTGAAAAATGATACGTTGGGCACTGATGCTAACCTCTAAATTCAGCTGACCTCCAATTATTGTGACATTTACGATTATATCACCACCACGAATCAGACTTTCGCTAGCTACGAGCACCATATTAAGAAGTAACTTAACACCATTCTTGTTTAATTCGCCAACTTCTGAATTCCATTGCAAGTTAACAGCTGTATCTTCAAATAATGATTCTGAAGCACTTTTGGCATCTCTAATCGGAATAACGGCACCAATAGCCCCCGCAGCCCCAAAGGCTAATCTGTAAAATTTCAAACGGTTAGAAGTTTGAGAGGCACTTAATTCCAGAAGCTTCATAACTTCCATACGCATCACGTCATCATCTTCGTCATTTAAAATCTCTATACCGTTTGAAATAGCACCAACGGGGCTAATTAAATCATGGCATAGGCGAGAACATAACAAAGCAGAAAAATCTAATTCTTTCATAAACAAACTTCTTTCTTGCGATTATATAGATTGGCTTCTTATAATAGTCAGTATAAAAATCAAAAGCTATATTTCAAGAAAATAATCCTGTTATCATTATGTCGTTTTAATCTAGAAAGTAATTATCAATATTATGAATGAGGAAAAATACATCCATTATACAAAAATTCTTCGCCAAACGGCACTAAAGGCTGGGGAAAAAATAATGGAAATTCATAGCCATGGTTTTGAAGTAAATTATAAAGATGATAAATCGCCTGTTACCATCGCCGATCAAGCCGCTGAAAAAATTATTCTTAAAGATCTTAAAAAAATTACACCACAAATTCCGATCATCGCTGAGGAAAGTGTCAGCGATGGCTATATTCCTAAAGTGGATACTGTCTTTTGGCTCGTTGATCCTCTTGATGGCACTAAAGAATTCGTGGCACGTCGTAACGAGTTTACCGTCAATATAGCTTTAATTGAAAATGGCATACCCACTTTTGCTATTGTTTATGCCCCCGCTCTTGGTACTTTATATACGGCAAAGAATACTAATGTAGCGACCCTACAAAACGTTATTGATTTAAAAACCTTGCAACAAGAACAAATCATAAAAGTACGGGATATCCCAAAAGAAGGTATCTCAGCCGTGGCCAGCAAATCTCACAGAGATCAAGAAACCAATGATTTGCTTGAAAAATATAAAGTTACAAATATTCTTTCCATCGGCAGTTCTCTTAAATTTTGCCTCCTCGCCCAAGGGAAAGCCGATTTTTATCCTCGCTTCGGCCCAACAATGGAATGGGACACCGCGGCCGGGCACGCTGTTTTAAATGCGGCGGGTGGAACCGTCACCCATCCTGATGGATCACCTTATCTTTATAATAAACCTCATTTTAAAAACGGAGCTTTTATAGCAACAGGAAAAATGACCTTATAAAAGAAAATTCTTGCCGAGCGCCACAACGCCAAAAACAAAAATAAATGACGCTGACACTTTATTAATATTCGCCAGATGATTATCCGATAATTTCTTTGATATTTTATGGGCGCTAATGGATAAAATAGCCCACCATAAAATAGACCCCACCACAATGCCCAATGATATGAGGCCCGCATTTAAATAATTTTTCCCCATATCACCAAGACCTAAGCCCACAAACAAAGCGACAAAGCCGATGATTGTCATGGGATTAGTTACTGTTAGAAAAAATGTGCCAATGGCAGCTTTAATTCTATCTTTATACGTATCACGAACATCATCAACATGCGGGTGGCTAAACCATAATTTTATGGCAACAACTATTAAAACAAGTCCACCTACCACTTCGATCCATCCGTTAATATCTTCTAATATCTTTGTCACCGATAGCAAACCGAATGCGGCCATAGTGCCAAACATACCATCAGCCACAGTAGCCCCTAAGCCAACAACAAATCCATTGACCGGTCCTTTGTTTATGGCCCGTCTTATACAAATGATATTTACCGGACCTAATGGAGCTGCCATGATTAAACCGATTAAAATTCCCCATGGCAGATAAATAAATGACATATATTAATTCTCGTATGATTAAAATTATTCTTATATATAAATGTTCATAACTGTAAAATATAGTGCATCTTATATAAAAGCATGATAGATGGCATCCATGACTGATAAAAATGAACAAAATCAAGAAGCTGAAATTCAGGAAGATCCTATTCGGCTTTATATATTAGACGCCGTATCTAGTGGTGCGCCCGTTAGCCCCAACGATATTGCCATATCAATAGCCAAGGATCGCGCCAAAGAAACTGATCCTGATGATATTTGGCGTAAATATCTAATTGCCGTAAAGCAACAGGCAAAGTCACTGGCGCGCGCCGGACGAATTAGCATTCTTCGCCGAGGCAAACCCATTGATCCTAATAAAATGAAGGGCCTAATTAAACTTTCCCTGCCCGTGGAAGATAAATAGCTTATGGGCGCGATACATTAATAGTGCCAATAATATTTGCGTTATAATCAACAAGAATGATTCTTATAATACGGCCCTGTCTGCCAATTGTTATTATTATGCCCTTATCCTCACTTTGCACACTTAAAATTTCCTCGCCGCTCTCAAGTGGTAAATCCATAGCAAAAGGGCCCGTATTTTTTTGCATTATAGGTTGCTTCAAGGCTTGCTCTACTTGATATTTTTCAACCAACGCAGCCTCTGCACTCTTTTGATCTTTATACTTCATGATTGAGGCAACAATGATTATAATAACCATCGCAATTATTAATATTCCCAAGAAAATCACAATTCCCTTGAGTAAACGTTGATTTTTTGGCATTGGTTCTTCTGACATGACTTTATATATACCTCATAAATACGAAACAGTGGTCGAGGAAGATGAAAAAGGCTTACGCCTTGATAAATTCCTAAGTTTAAAACTGGATGATGTTAGCCGCTCACGCCTTAAAAACCTAATCATAGATGGTCAGGTAATGAGAACATCTGCGAACGGACAAAATCAAGACTTGAAAATAGACGACCCATCGCACCGGGTCAAACCCGGAGAAGCATTTTCTATCATTGTTCCAGAAATAATTGACCCCGAGCCACTCGGTGAAGATATTCCCCTTGATATTCATTATGAAGATGACCATCTGATTGTTTTAAATAAACCCGCGGGGCTTGTGGTTCACCCGGCTCCTGGTAATAGCACTGGCACCCTTGTCAATGCCTTAATTTATCATTGTGGTGATAGCTTATCGGGTATTAATGGTGTTAAACGCCCCGGCATCGTCCATAGAATTGATAAGGATACAACTGGGCTTATGGTCGCTGCAAAGTCGGATATTGCCCATCAAAAATTATCAAAGCAATTTGAAAACCATACATTAGAGCGAGCCTATTACGCCATGACGTGGGGAGTGCCTAATCCCACCAAAGGCACTATTGACGCGCCTTTAAAGCGTGACCCAAAAAATAGATTGAAAATTGCTGTTCGCGACGGTGGCAAAAGGGCGGTTACCCATTATAAAGTTATCAGAAGAATTGAGCCGATGCGCAAGATCACCACTCGTGATTCTATAAAAAACAGCCTACCACCCAGCATTTCGTTAGTTGAATGCAGATTAGAGACCGGACGCACCCATCAAGTACGGGCTCATATGGCTCATTTAGGGTATCCCTTGTTAGGGGATCCGCTTTATAATCGTCGTAGCAATCCAACCAAAAATTTCTCTGATCTGGCAAAGCAGGTCTTAGCCACTTTTAATCGTCAGGCTTTACATGCTTATCTTATTGGATTCAAGCATCCAACGACGGGTGAGCACTTGACATTTGAAATAGAATTACCAAATGATATGAAACGATTAATCGAAGCGTTAGAGACCGCCTAAATACTGCCCTAATGTTTTAATATAATTAATCGGAAAAAATAATGAGAGGGATTAGGTCATATGACAAAAAATAACTTACCAACTATTTCTCCTGAGGGTAGTTTAACACGCTACTTACAGGAAATACGTAAGTTTCCCATGCTTAAACCAGACGAAGAATTTATGTTGGCCAAATCATGGACCGAACATGGCGATACGGACGCGGCCCATAAGCTTGTCACATCGCATCTTAGATTGGTTGCTAAAATTGCCATGGGATATCGTGGTTACGGCCTTCCTATTGGCGACCTTATTTCCGAGGGAAATGTTGGTATGATGCAGGCGGTTAAACGTTTTGACCCCGATAAAGGCTTTAGGCTTGCCACTTATGCTATGTGGTGGATTAAAGCATCGATACATGAATATATTCTGCGGTCATGGTCACTGGTAAAAATCGGTACCACTGCGGCCCAGAAAAAATTATTTTTTAATCTACGCCGTATTAAAGGCCAACTTGACGCTATTGAAGAAGGCGACCTTCACCCAGACCACGTCAAAGCAATTGCCACAAAATTGGATGTTAAAGAAGAAGAAGTGGTGCAAATGAACCAACGTATGGCCGGCAGTGATCATTCATTGAATGCCCCTATGCGTGCTGACATCGAAGGAGAATGGCAGGATTGGCTTGTTGATGAGGATACTCCAGATCAAGAAACAGCTTACGCCGCCTCTGAAGAATTGGATTATAGGCGTCAATTAATGGTAGGTGCTATGACCAACCTTAATGAACGCGAACAACATATTATTAAAGAACGCAGATTAGCAGAAGTTCCCAAAACTTTGGAAGCATTAAGTCTTGAATATAACATCAGCCGTGAACGGGTACGTCAAATTGAAGTACGCGCCTTTGAAAAACTACAAAAAGCCATGCAAAGTGCCGCCACTGATGATGGCATGATTACCATAGACCAATAATTAATCTTCAAATGGGTTTTTAACCAAGATTGTATCTTCGCGCTCTGGACTGGTAGAAAGAATAGCCACCGGTGTTTCAATAAGCTCTTCAATCCGTCTCACATATTTAATAGCCCGGGCTGGAAGATCAATCCAACTTCTCGCACCATATGTGCTTTCCGACCAGCCATTCATGGTTTCGTAAATTGGTGTTACTTTTGCCTGATCCTCTGTCGAGGCCGGGAAATAATCAAGCTTTTCAACCTCACCTTTTTCATTGATTAGCTCATAACCGACACAAATTTTAAGCTCGTCCATGCCATCAAGCACATCAAGCTTAGTTAGGGCAATGCCCGTAATACCCGAAATTTTCATCACTTGGCGTACCATAATGGCATCAAACCAGCCACAGCGACGGCTGCGTCCTGTTACCGTGCCAAATTCATGACCACGTTCACCAAGGCCATGTCCCACTTCATCAAAAAGTTCCGTCGGAAACGGCCCGCTGCCCACCCTTGTGGTGTATGCTTTTGTAATACCAAGTATATAACCAAGGCTCCCCACACCAATACCAGAACCACCCGCCGCTTGAGAGGCAACAACGTTAGAAGATGTAACGAACGGATAAGTGCCATGATCAATATCAAGCATAATCCCTTGAGCTCCCTCAAAAAGAATTCTTTTACCTGCTTTCTTCGCCTCATCAAGTATGCGCCAGCTTGCTCCAACATAAGGTAAAATTTCTTTAGAAATTTCCATAATCTGCTTAATAAGTTGATCGCGATTAACGTCATCAAAGCCTAAGCCGCTACGTAACGGATTATGATGACTCAGTAATTGATCAACTCTTTTAGTAACGGTTTCTATGGATTTTAAATCACATACGCGTATGGCGCGCCGCGCTACTTTATCCTCGTAAGCAGGGCCAATACCGCGTCTTGTCGTACCAATAACGGGGCCTTTGTCTGTGCGCGCTTTTGAGGCATCCTCGCGAATTGTATCAAGTTCGCCGTGCAGCGGTAATATCAGGGCGCAATTTTCAGAAACAACCAAACTTTCGGCATTAATAGTCACACCTTGAGCTGTGAGTTTTCTAATTTCGCTCATCAAAGCCCAAGGATCAACAACAACACCGTTGCCGATAATAGAAATCTTACCGCCGCGAACAATACCAGAGGGAAGAAGGCTTAATTTATAAACTTCACCGTCGATCACCAACGTATGACCCGCGTTGTGACCGCCTTGAAAACGTACAACCACATCAGCACGTTCGCTTAACCAATCGACAATCTTTCCCTTACCTTCATCGCCCCATTGGGAGCCAACCACCACAACATTAGTCACGTTTATAAACCTTTCGATACTTGATACTAAATTTCATAATTCAAAATTACACTTTTTTAATTTGACCATCTGACCAAATATTTTCACATTCCATTCGCTTTGCTTCTGATTTTATATCAGAAACATGCGTTAACCCTTGGACAGTTCTATAGCCTTGATCATGTAGTTTTTCAATTTCGCTACGCTCGGTGCCAAGGCCGACAAAAACGCGTTCTTGTTGATCATAATCACCAAGGGCGCGCATGAGACTATCCAAATAAAGAGAAAACCCCGTAGCCGGCTCGCCGCCGCTAAGTTCTGCATTCACCAGATAACGACCACCACGACCAAGTTCGCCGCGCACTCCGCCAGCAAATAAACAAAAGCTAATCCCTGTTTGATATTCAAATCCTGTATATTCACCGGGATCAATGGTGATCAGCAAATCCGCAGACATTTCTTTAAGGCGGCTCACCAAATCTGTTAATTCATCGCACATGGTTTGTGCCGCTTTGGGTAAGTCTAATCCACTTAAGATACTTAAGCATTTATCAGCAGGGCCTGCTCCTGTTAATATGGCCCGACTGATATCACCGATAGCACCGTCGATATTATTTAATTCACCAATATCTTTTGTATTAAGCGCGTGGCGCACAGAATTGCTAAGACTGTCACTAAGTCCTAATCCTTGGCATATTGTAGGGACGAGTAACGGTAATGTTAAATCAACACTGAGTTTTTTTACACCAACTTTTTTTAAGGTGCTGTGGGCCAATAAGATAATCTCCACATAAGCCTGTGTCGTCTCTGAGCCTATTAATTCAACACCTGCCTGCTTGAATTGGCGTTCCGGGCGCAACTGCGTTCCTTTAACACGCAACACATCGCCCGCGTAACTTAGACGAAGCGGCCTTGGACTCTTGCCAAGGCGGGATTGAGCAATACGAGCCACTTGACCGGTCATATCAGTTCGCACACCCATCATCCGTTGTGAGGCAGGATCCATAAGGCGAAACATATTCCTTGATTGAGCCTTGCCCGGGCCAAGCAGAAGACTTTCTTCAAATTCCACAAGAGGCGGTGAAATTAGGTCATAGCCGTTAGCGATAAAGGTGCTTAAAAGATTATCGATTACTTTATTTTCCTGTATGGCGTCGCCCACAAGTGTATCGTGCAATCCTTCTGGCAGAAGAGCCGTTTCATTCGGTTTAAGCATTATTAAAAAGCGCCATTTTCATTTCATTATAAAGTTCGCAGTGCTTATATCACTTATTATATCAATTCCCAAAACGAAAAGGTCAAAAAAGACCAAAAAAAAGAGAAGACTATTTAGTCTTCCCTTTTCGTTAAAAAACTACGAATTGATTTTTAAAAATTGAGTGACTTGACGCGGCGTACTTGATCAAGAGTTTCAATTTTTAGAATCACCTCCTTTGAGGCTGGATGATCAATAGCAACTAAAGCAATAGCTCTACCGCCTTCGGCATGACGGCCAAGGCTGAATGTTGCTATGTTCAAACCACCATCCCCTAAAATGGAGCCAAGGGAACCAATGAAACCTGGTTGGTCATTATTTGTGGCAAAAATCATATTTTCAGTAAGCTCACCTTCTAAGCGAATATCATCAACACTCACAATTCGAGGGCGGCGATCTGCAAATAATGTTCCTTCAATCGCTAGCTTTCCTTTTTGGGTAATCACCGTGACCCTGACCAATGTAAGATAATCGCCAGCGCCTTCATTTTTGCTTTCTATGACATCAATATCACGTTCTTTTGCCGTACTTAAGGCATTGACCATATTGACATTATTCATCAAGGGGCTCAGCAATCCTTCAACAACAATTGATGTTAACGGGCGAACATTAAGCTTAGTCACTTCCCCCTGATATTCGATTTTAATTTCTTTAATAACATCTTGTGTTAATTGACCAACAAAACTTCCTAATTGCCTTACAAGTGACATATAGGGGCTAAGACGATTTGACTGTTCTGCTGTCAAACTTGGCATATTAAGTGCATTTGTAACCGCGCCATCGAGTAAATAATCAGCCATTTGTTCTGCTACCTGAACCGCAACATTGACTTGAGCTTCCGAAGTAGACGCCCCTAAATGCGGTGTTGCCACAAGATTTTCATAAGCAAATAATGGGTTTTCTTTAGCCGGTTCAACTTCAAACACATCAAGAGCAACGCCCGCAACTTTACCATTATCCAGCGCAACTTTAAGAGCCGCTTCATCAATAAGGCCGCCGCGCGCACAATTGACAATACGAACACCGTCTTTCATTTTCTTGAAGGCTTTCTCTCCAAGAATACCACGGGTGTTATCCGTTAGCGGTGTATGAAGTGAGATAAAGTCTGCCCGCGCTAGCAATTGATCAAGCTCTATTTTTTCAACACCAATTTCCTCTGCCCGCTCCTCCGATAAGAAAGGATCATAGGCAATCACTTTCATTTTAAGGCCAATAGCGCGATTTGCAACAATAGCACCAATATTGCCACACCCTATAATACCAAGAGTTTTAGAGGTTAGCTCGACCCCCATAAAACGAGATTTTTCCCATTTGCCAGCGTGGGTAGAGGCATTGGCTTCTGGAATTTGACGAGCAATCGCAAACATCATGGCAATGGCATGCTCCGCTGTTGTGATACTGTTCCCAAAAGGCGTGTTCATGACAACAACACCTTTACTTGTTGCGGCTGGGATATCCACATTATCGACACCGATTCCCGCGCGACCAACCACTTTTAAGTTTTTGGCTGCCGCTAAAATTTTCGGCGTTACTTTCGTTGCAGAACGAATTGCAAGACCATCATATTTATGGATTATTGCTTCTAGTTCTTCTTTTGTCAGACCAACAATTTGATCAACTTCGATGCCACGACGCTCAAAAATTTCCTTAGCGAGTGGGCTTAATTTATCAGAAATAAGGACCTTAACCATCAGGTTTACCTTTCAAGAATATAATAGATTTTAAATTTATTTATAAAGATTTTGAACGTGAGCGTGAGCCCAGTTAAGCCACGGCGTCAATGCTTTTAAATCTGTGCTTTCAATGGTCGAACCAGCCCAGATACGAAGTCCCGCAGGTGCATCGCGATAAGAGCCAATATCATAAGCCACATCATTTTCGTCTAAGAGACGAACAAGTTTTTTCGCGGCCGCCGCTTGATCTTCATCGCTTAGAGCGGTGAACCAACTCGCAGTGATTTTTAAGCAAACGGATGTATTGGAAATGGTCGATTGTTCTTGGCTTAGAAAATCCACCCAATCTGTCTTTTCAACCCATTTACGAAGCACAGCTAGATTGGCCTCAGATCGTTTGATAAGCCCTTTTAGACCACCAACACTATCGGCCCAATTAAGAGCATCAAGATAATCTTCGACACAAAGCATTGAGGGCGTATTGATGGTCGCCCCTGAGAAAATACCGCTGATCAATTTTCCATTTTTTGTTAAACGGAAAATTTTTGGGATTGGCCACGCTGGCGTATAACTTTCAAGACGTTCAACGGCACGGGGTGATAATATAATCATGCCGTGCGCCCCTTCGCCGCCCATTACTTTTTGCCAAGAAAACGTCGTAACATCCAACTTATCCCATGGTAAGTCCATGGCAAATGCCGCCGAAGTAGCATCACAAATGGTCAAGCCCGCCCGATTATCAGATATCCAATCAGCATTGGGTACCTTTACGCCAGACGTGGTTCCATTCCATGTGAATACGACATCACGGCCCGGATCCACTAAGGATAAATCAGGAAGTTCACCGTATGGTGCTTCGATTTTACGCACGTCATTAAGCTTTAATTGTTTTGTAACATCGGTAATCCAACCGCTGCCAAAACTTTCCCATGCAAGCATATCAACGCCGCGCTGACCAAGCATTGACCATAGTGCCATTTCAACGGCACCTGTATCAGAGCCCGGCACAATGCCGATCAAATAATCTTGGGGCAGCCCAAGCATAGCATGGGTTCTGTCGATAGCTTCTTTTAAACGTGATTTGCCAATAGCGGCACGATGTGAGCGACCTAACGGTGCGCTTTGTAAATTTTTAACTGTCCAGCCTGGGCGTTTTGCACAAGGGCCAGACGAGAACAGCGGTGAAGCTGGCTTCTTTTCTGGTAACATAATTGTTTCTCCTATTCCTTCCAGAATAGCTGACCCTCGTTGGGGAGGGTTAGCCCACAGCGGAATATAAAGAGGTTCTCTCGAAAGTCAATCAAGAGAATTAAAAAAATTAAAATGGTTTATTTACTTGGTGTTACCACACCCGAAGAACCATTGAAGTCAAATTTATAAAGCACAGTATCGTCATTAAAAGTGTAACTCTTAACCTTGCTGTCACGTTTAAGATTTACCGTGTTACTTTGATCCTCAAAAATATCCATTAAAATCCGGTCCGCAATGATAAGGGACTGTTGCCCTTCTTTAAGAAGGGCCTCTTGATAGATATAAATATCATCTAATGTCACATCAATGCCGATCCAATTAACGGGAATAATTTGACCATCAACGTCGTATAAGCCAAAGGCATCAATAATATAATCTTGTAAGAACTTCTCAATCACCTGATCTTTTAACTCACCTGTCGTTCCTTGGTAACGGGTCAGCAAGTCTTCTATATCATGGGTAAAAAGACGATGAGTGATCTCAATAGTGCCTTTCGCTGGTTGCATCTCAATTTGAGAAAAGGACGCATAAAAGCGATGTGCGTAACTAACATTAGTCACGCACAAAGCCGATAAGATGATTAGAAATTTAATATAATTTCTAAGTATCACTATTTATAATCTTCCAGAAGTTTCTTCAAATTAGTGGCAGATTTTTTCTTATTCTCTGCGTCTAACTTTTCTTTCTCTTTTTTATATTCTTCTAAAGATTTTGCTTCTTCTGCATTTTCTTTAAGCATATCACGACGATCACTCTCGGCTTCTTTTTTAAGCTCAAAGCGCGATTGATTTATGCGCCGCGGATAAAAATTATTATCCATATCGGTGTCTGCGGTTTCATATTTAGCATCAAGGACGACCGACGTTATTTCTTTATCCGTGACGATCATCTTAGTGACCTGATTATAATTAAGTTTCCAGATCTCGGCCGGGTATCGTCGCTCTTCTTTTGTACCGTCTTTATATTCTATTTCCACATAAAGCGGCATAAGAAGGCCCCCTTTATTGGTAAAGTCGAGCATATAAATATGACTATCATCTTTAAGCATTGCCACTTGCCAGTCTTCTAATCCAGCGATTAATTCATTATATTTATTGCGCTGTAAGGTGGTGACGGTAAATTCATCATTGTCATTATAAAAATCACGAATACTTGGCACCTCATCAATATGTTTTGGCAAATCTCCATTACGAAAATAAGTTGGATGGGTTCTTTTTGCCATTTCTTGCTTACGCTTAAACGCCTCTTCTATTTCAGGGTCTTGAGTATCAATAGTAAAATGACGCACATTATCGAGGGAAATATCAACATGGTCAGTCGTATAGAACCACCCACGCCAGAACCAATCTAGATCAACACCGCTCGCGTCTTCCATGGTACGGAAGAAATCAGCTGGGGTCGGACGTTTAAATTTCCAACGCTGGGCATATTCACGAAAAGCAAAGTCAAATAATTCCCGTCCTAAAATACTTTCCCGCAGAATATTAAAGGCCGTCGCCGGTTTTGCGTAGGCATTATTACCTTTTTGAATGACCGATTCTGCATTACTCATCATCGGAACTTGGTTAGTACTGGTCATGTAATCGGTAATATTTCTAGGATCAATCCGACCTAGTGGATAATCATCTTTCCATTCTTGATGAGCTAGATTTTGGACAAATGTATTCATCCCTTCGTCCATCCAAGTCCACTGACGTTCGTCAGAATTAATGACCATCGGGAAATAATTATGGCCGACCTCATGAATGATCACGCCAATAAGACCATGTTTTGTTCGCCGACCATATGTTCTTGTTCCATCTTCGTGGGTCGTAGGACGCGCTCCGTTAAAAGAGATCATCGGATATTCCATACCACCAATGGGGCCGTTAATGGAAAGAGCCACAGGGTAAGGATAGGTCAGTGAGTATTTATTATAAACCTGTATAGTATGCATGATCGCTTGAGTAGAAATATCAGTCCATAGCGGTTGCCCCGCCATTGGATAATAAGACATGGCCATAACCGTTTTACCATTTTCTTTCATCCGATAACCCATAGCATCCCATATAAATTTACGAGATGAGGCAAAAGCAAAATCACGAACATTTTCTGCTTTATAATGCCATGTTTTTGTCTCCTTAGAGCGATCCTTCTCATTTTCAATGGCCTCGTCAGGGGTAACAATGAAGATGGGCACTGATGAAGTGCGTGCCTCAATTAAACGATCTCTTTGATCTTGGCTTAGCACTTCTGCATCATTTTGAAGAACCCCGGTAGAGGCCACAATATGATCCGCAGGCGCCGTTATGGTCACATCATAATTACCAAATTCTAAGGTAAATTCACCACTTCCCTGATATTCTTTATTATGCCAACCTTCATAATCAGAATAAGCTGTAACTCGTGGGTACCATTGAGCAATTTCATAAATCATATTATGGTCACGGGGGAAATATTCCCACCCTTGGCGTGATAATTTATACTTTTTAGCATTGGGAATATTATACCACCAGTTAATGGTAAATTCTGTTTTTTGACCTGCTTGTAAGGGCGATGGCAAATCAATACGCATCATCGTCCCCACAACCGTAGAAGAAAGCGCTGCTCCACCACTATCAATCAATGATGTCACTTTATAGCCACCATCAAACACTTGTTCATCAACATGTTTGCGAAAACGGTCCATCGACATCCCTTTACTATCGCGGGGCCTGGTACGGCTTAATTGGTCCATAGATTTACCTTCAAATCTATTTTGGTCCATCTGCATCCAGATATATTTAAGGCTGTCGGGGGAATTGTTATGATAGGTAATGTGGGCCGAGCCCTTTAATATTTGCTTTTCATCATCAAGGGTTACGTCGATTTTATAATCGGCCTGTTGTTGCCAATATTGATGGCCAGGCGCACCAGAAGCACTCCGATATGCATTTGCCGTCGGCAGGCTTTCACTCAATTGACGAAATTTGTCATTGATTTGCTCAATGGTCTGAGCATGAGTAAAAGTAACGAATAATATACCAGAAAATATACCGATAAGTGCAGTTTTAAAATTGATCATTATAAAATTTCCCTTAGACTTTAACGTGCTACATATTTTTATTTTAACAACAATATATAGTAATTTCCGCTTAGTCTAGTGGGCTTTTAGTCAATTTCTACAAGGTGATTAATCGGTCCACAGCCACTGCCATAGCCCGGGGCTTGTTCCAAGGCTTTATGGACATAGTCATGAGCGCGAAAAATGGACTGTTCCAAAAGCAAGCCTTGGGCTAATCCCGTCGCAATTGCCGAAGCTAATGTGCAGCCTGTTCCGTGATTATCTTTGCCCGCAACCCTAAGAGAAGAAAAGATTTTTTCAGAATTTGATGTCACCAGTAAATCCGTTAGAATGTCACCTTTTAAATGTCCGCCTTTAATTAAAACCGCCTTTGGTCCCATTTTTAAGAGTATATCTGCGGCTTTACGCATATCATCTATATTATACAATAATTCCATTTGAGTGAGCTTAGCGGCCTCTGCTAAATTCGGGGTCAATAAGGTGGTTTTGGGTAATATTTCTGATATTAAAACATTAACGCTATGAGGTTTTAAAAGCATATGACCGCTCGTGGACATCATTACAGGGTCAACAACCAAAGGGATCGGCTTAATATGGTCTGACAATACTTCACTTACCGCCAAAATAATATCCGGCGACATCAGCATGCCTGTTTTAATAACATCGACGCCAATATCATTAAGGACAGATAGGATTTGTGCTTTTACGATATAGGCTGGGATCGGATAAACGTCACTAACCATATTGGTATCTTGAACCGTAATGGCCGTAATAGTACTCATGGCATAGCCGCCCAGAGCAGAAATGGTTTTAATATCAGCTTGAATTCCAGCACCACCGCTCGAATCAGATCCTGCTATGGTGAGAACCTTGCCTTTCATAAACTAGTCTCTTTGTACGGTTGCTTCAACGCTAGCAACGATATCATCAGTCACGCTACTAATCAATTTATCATCATTTCCTTCAACCATCACTCTGATTAACGGTTCGGTTCCTGATTTTCTAATAACAACGCGACCATTTCCATTTAGGCTATTTTCACCGTCATTAATGGCTTGTTTTACATGACTATTTTTTAGCGGATCAACATTTTCATTATATCTGACATTCTTTAAAATTTGCGGGTAAGGCTCAAATAATTTAAACAAATTGCTCACAGGGCGGCCTTTTTCAGTCAACACGGCAAGCACTTGCAAGGCAGCAACCAAGCCGTCTCCTGTTGTATTAAAATCGCTAATAACGATATGTCCTGATTGCTCGCCCCCTAAATTACAACCCAATTTCTGCATAGCTGCAACCACATAACGGTCGCCAACATTGGTTCGTTCTAATCTAAGACCAATTCTTTCCATATGTTTTTCAAGACCCAAATTCGACATAATGGTAGCAACTAACGCATCACCCTTAAGTCGACCTTCCTCGTGCCAATTAGTCGCTATAGTCGCCATGACCTGATCACCATCAATGATAGAACCATTTTCGTCACAAATGATTAAACGATCAGCGTCACCGTCCAGCGCGATACCAATATCAGCTCCGGTCTCGATAACCTTATCGCACATGGCTTGAGGTTGAGTTGAGCCACAGTTATTATTAATATTAGTGCCGTTTGGAGATATACCAATGGTAATAACTTCTGCACCTAGTTCCCATAAAACACTTGGTGCCGTGCGGTAGGCTGCACCATTTGCACAATCAAGTACAATTTTTAATCCATCAAGTCGCAGATGTTTTGGGAATGTATTTTTTGCAAATTCAATATAACGCCCTGCCGCATTATGAAGGCGTTGAGCCCGTCCTAATTTTTCAGAGGGCACTAAATATTGGTCATATCCATTGTCCATTTTGGCTTCAATTTCCAGCTCAATTTCATCGGACAGTTTATTACCGTCTGGGCCAAAAAGTTTAATACCATTATCATAAAAAGGATTATGAGAGGCTGACAACATAACGCCAAGATCCGCCCTTAAAGAACGGGTCAACATAGCAACTGCGGGAGTTGGCATCGGACCAAGCAAGACAACATCCATGCCCATTGAAATAAAGCCAGATGTGAGGGCGGGTTCTAATAAATATCCAGAAAGACGTGTATCTTTGCCAATCACGACCCGGTGTTGATGATCACCCCGTGTAAAATGGCGGCCAGCTGCCATGCCAACACGCATGGCGACCTCAGCTGTCATCTTTCCCTCATTCGCTTTACCGCGAATACCGTCTGTCCCAAAATATTTTCTTGTCATTTTAAAATTCTTTTATTAAGGAATAAATTAATCTTTAGATTAGTCATAGCACCAGTTTGTTAATAGAAGCTGAATATGACCAAATTTAGATTAAAAGAAATCGACCTTTTCAACGATAGCTTGCCAAACCGAAAGCGCCTGCTGGGTTTCTTCAACATCATGGACCCTAATTATTTGAGCGCCCTGATCTATGCAGATTTGCGCCGCTGCGATGGAGCCTTGAATCCTAGTGGCAGGAATGTCTTGATCAGTAATTTTGCCTATAAAACTTTTACGAGATACACCGATTAGCAAAGGCACCCCCAAACCATGAAAAAGCGAAAGGGCATTTAAAATTTGCAAATTATGATCAACGGATTTACCAAAGCCAATACCGGGATCAATAATAATCTTATCCTTAGTAATTCCTCGACTTAAACAAAATTCAATGCGGCTTTGCAAATAATCATAGATATCAAGTACGACATTATCATATTGGGGGTTTTCCTGCATTGTTTGAGGATCACCTTGCGCATGCATAAGCACCACAGCAAGGCCACTTTGTGCCACCACATCAACGCTGCTTTGATCATGACTTAAGGCGCTAATATCATTAATGATCTTTGCCCCAGCAACAATAGCCGCTTTCATTACATCGCCGTGGCGGCTATCTATGGAAATTGGAATTTGATCTTCTTGTAAAGCAACAATAACAGGAAGCACCCGTGATATTTCTAACGGGGTCGATATTTTTTCAGCGTTCGGGCGTGTACTTTCCCCCCCAATATCAATGATCGATGCTCCTGCATTTATCATTTGACGTGCATGAAGAATAGATTTTTCAAGGTCATTAAATTCTCCCCCATCTGAAAAACTATCCGGTGTCATATTGAGCACACCTTGAATTAGTGGTTTTTGCCAGTCAAATTTCCAACTATCATTCATTTGTAAAGGGGGGCGGATTTGTTTTATATTTTGAAGAATAGCTTTAATCATCTGTGCGTGATGTGAAGATAATTTTTTTAAATAGCTTGGCAATTTATCAATCGCAACAATTTCCTGACTAATCTTTTTTCGGTCAGTGCGGCTGATTATTTTAAGGGCGCTGAAATAAAGATCCGTGCCGGCGAGCCTGATAAAATTTTCATCAGAACCACAACAGCCCCTGAGAAAACCCAAGGGCTGAAGATAATATTTTGTATCGTCTTGATTATCCATCGATCGATAAATTAACCTTCAGGTATCGGGTCAGAGCCGATATTATCACCTTTTGGCTTTGATTTTTTGGTGGAAGGAACCGACCCTGTTGGTTTATTGTCTGTCTTAGTTTTGTCCTTGAAATCTTTTTTAATATCTTTACCAGCCAATAAATCTTTAATCTCTTTACCGCTCAAGGTTTCATATTCAAGCAAACCTTTGCCAAGTTTATGAAGATCATCAATATTATCTTTAAGAATTTTTGTTGCTCTTTTATATGATACATCAACAAGACTTCGAATTTCTTCGTCTATAATTTTCGCGGTTGCCGACGATATATTCTGACTTTGAGCAACAGAGTGACCAAGGAAAATTTCTTGTTGATTTTCACCATATTCTAAAGGACCAAGTTTATCGCTCATGCCCCATTTGGTCACCATAGCGCGGGCCATTTTTGTGGCGTATGAAATATCAGAAGAGGCCCCTGAGGTCACTTTATCATAACCAAATATAAGCTCCTCTGCTACACGACCACCCATAGCAACCGCCAAGTCCGCGTGCATTTTTTCACGGCTCATGGATAACGCATCATGCTCTGGAAGGCGCATAACCATTCCCAAAGCACGACCACGTGGAATGATTGTTGCTTTATGAATAGGATCAGACGCAGGACAATGAAGAGCAACAAGAGCATGACCGCCCTCGTGATACGCCGTAAGCTTACGTTCGTCCTCTGTCATAACCATAGAACGGCGCTCGGCCCCCATCATTACCTTGTCTTTAGATTGTTCAAAGTCTTCCATGGCAACCACACGCTTACCTTTTCGTGCCGCTAATAAAGCGGCTTCGTTGACAAGGTTCGCTATATCCGCACCAGAAAATCCGGGCGTACCACGAGCGATCACCCGTGGTTCAACATCTGCAGCGAGGGGAACTTTTTTCATATGAACTTTAAGAATTTTCTCACGACCCAGAATATCAGGATTTGAAACCACAACTTGACGGTCAAAACGACCGGGGCGAAGAAGAGCCGGGTCTAGAACATCAGGGCGGTTTGTCGCCGCGAGAAGAATAATTCCTTCGTTTGCTTCAAAACCGTCCATTTCCACTAGCAATTGATTTAATGTTTGCTCACGTTCATCATTACCACCGCCAAGTCCAGCACCACGGTGACGTCCAACAGCGTCAATTTCATCAATAAAAATTATACAAGGGGCGTTGTTTTTACCTTGTTCAAACATATCACGAACTCGACTTGCACCAACGCCGACAAACATTTCAACAAAATCAGACCCCGAAATGGAGAAGAACGGTACATTTGCTTCACCCGCAACCGCGCGCGCCAGAAGAGTTTTACCAGTACCAGGAGGTCCTGTTAATAAAGCCCCTTTTGGAATAACCGCGCCGAGGCGTTGATATTTACTGGGGTCTTTTAAAAACTCAACAATTTCTTCTAATTCTTCCTTGGCTTCTTCAATGCCAGCCACATCATCAAATGTCACACGGGTAGTCAATTCATTAAGTAATTTTGCTTTGGACTTACCAAAACCCATTGCTTTACCGTTGCCGCCTTGCATTTGGCGCATGAAGAATATCCATATACCTATAAGAACAACCATCGGCAACCAGCTTAATAATGCGCTCATAACAGGACTATCATCAATGGGTTTAGCATTAATATTAACGCCCTTGGCATTTAGCTTGTCAATAAGGGTTGCATCATTAGGCGCGTAAGTTTGAAAGGTTTGACCATTAGCGAGTAAACCTGCGATATTATTTTCCTGAATGGTAACGCTGGTAATAGTACCCGAATTAACACCTGCTAAAAATTCAGAATAGGTAATTTCCTGACGTTTCTCTGATCCGCCCGGCCCTTGAAATGCACTAAAGAAAGCAAGAAGTAAAATTAATATAATAACCCAGAATGCAAAATTACGTTTCATATTGTCCACGCTCAAACCTTTTTAATAATATTGATTTTCAATTTTTTATAATCAGATGTTTCATATTCAATAGATAGGGCCTAATTCCATAGAAACAAGCTGAAACCGTATATTTAGTCTACAAATAACTCTTTTTATCCCAAAACCAGATGATAATGCACTATTATTTATTAAGAACTGCTGAAAATCCATATAATTCTGGCATGGTAATTTTATCACATAAAATATCAGGCAACCTTACTGTTCCATCCTCTAAGACCAGACAAGGCAAGGTCGACAAAAGGCAATTTCGTATTGTATGATCATCTGATAATGCTTTTAAATTTTCTTTAAAATCTGGAAACTCTTGCTTAATTTTTCCATAACATTCGTCATCAATCTTACGGACCGTGCCGAAATATTGTTCAAAACTTAATAAAAATCTATTATCCCATAAATATTGCTGCTTATCCGCAATGGTTTTCACCTCATCAATCAAACTGATCTCACGTACAAAAATAATGTCATTATTTTTGGCTTTAAAAACCATTGATCCTAATATGGTTTGACCGCTAAAATCCTTATTCTTTAGATTTTGATAGAGCGTTTCCAGTTTTGTCAAACGTGGCCCATACTGATCAGCGCTAATTTTTCTCACAATTTCACGCAAAATGCGCAGTGAAATTTCCTCATGTAAATTATCCGCAAAATCTGAATTTAAAACTGCAAAACCAAATTCGTGGTATTTTACATAATCTAACTCTCCCTGTTCGCTCAATTGATCTAATAAGGAGCGAACACGGCGCATCCGGGTCGCCGTAGCAGAAAGCCTCTGGCTATTTAAGCCCTCAATTTGTGACGATTTTAGAAGCTGCCTCACCTTAATTCTGCTATAGACGGGATCTTCATTACTCGGGTCTTCGATCCATGCCTGCCCCGCTTCTTTCATGATTTCCTGCAGGTATTCTTTTGAAACATCAAGCAAAGGACGATATATTTTAGGATAATCTTTAGTGCTGTTTTGGTAGGGAAAATCAGCTATTTTTTGCATGGCCGATAGGCCGTCAACACCGCTTCCTCTAAAAAGCCTAAGCAAGAATGTTTCCGCTTGGTCTTGCTGGTGGTGAGCGAGAAAAAGATGTTTGATATTTTGATCAGCACAATAATTTCCCATAAGCCCATACCGTGCTTTTCGGGCCTCACCCTGAATATTGCTGTTTGGTTTATCACCTGTCCAATTTAGAATTTTATGATTGATATTATGTGCTGCCATCCATATGGCAACCTGATCAACCTCAGCTTTGGAGCCATCACGCAAGCCGTGATCAACACTTAAGGCTGTCAGTTTAATATTTTGATCATCACACCATTTTTTTAATAATAAACTAAGCGCCATACTATCGCATCCACCAGAAGTGGCGACGGCAATATGATCGACGGCACCCATGTATAAGGCGGTAATAAGGTTATGAAATTCTGTCGCCGTTAAGAGGGAAGTCTTCGTTTTTTTATCCGCCTTTAACTGCATCCTGCTTTTCTTTCCTCGGTCGGGCGCATTCTTTTATTTTCTGTGCTATCAGGAAAACGGGCATCAAGTTCACGATAAACTTCACAAGCTTCTTGTTTTTCACCAAGGAAATTCAAAGACATACCAACTTTTAATAAAAAGGCCGGTGCTTTTGAACTTTCTGGATATTTACTCATGCCTTGCAAAAATATTCTGGTGGCTTCCGAATAATTTTCTCTGGCATAATAAGTTTGACCAAGCCAATATTGAGCATTGCCCGAAAGAGCGTCTTTAGGATGGTCTTTTAAAAATTCAAGTAATTTTAATTCCGCCTCAGTGTATTTTCCGCTTGAAATCAGACTATAAGCATAATCATATTGTTGTTTTACCGACCCTTTAACTACAGGCGTGGAAGATGAAGCAGAAGGCATGGTTGCCCCCATTGAATTTGCATCTGTCGAGGTTACAAATCTTCCTTTTTCAAGAGCAGAAAAACGTAATTCATTGTCTTTTTCCATACTTTCTAATCTATGGGTCATGGTGTCGACCTTGTAAATGGCTTCTTCCAATTGCCCGGTCAGCATGCGGATTTGGGTCTCTAGTTCTGAAATTTTGATATTTATATCACCGATCAGCGCCCCTTGACCCCCATCAAAGCTCTCTACGGGCGAATTATTGTCATTATCAGTGCCTGATTGAAAACGGCTTCCTGGTTTGAAAACTTTCCTTTGAATAGCATTTAATTGTTTTTCAATAGCCGTAAGTCGAGCCTTTGTCGATTGCGCTGAGGACGAGCTAGCCGAGGTTATAACGATGGCTAAACCAAGTAATATTATTAAAACCATAGGGGCAAATTTTATCTCTAAAAGTTTACTCGCCATTTAAATATCCAATTCGTATTTACATTTGTTGTTAAAAAAATACCCGCGCAGACAGTGTCAGTCTCGCGGGCATTTTTAAAATAATTTTAAAATTAATTTACGCGTGAGTATCCGCGACGATTTTTAGCATGATCGCTCATATCCACTGGACGCTCTTTACCATAGCTGACTGTGCGAATGCGTGAGGCATTAACCCCCATAGCCACTAGGTAGTTTTTCACGGCGTTTGCACGACGATCCCCAAGAGCTAAGTTATATTCGCGTGTGCCGCGTTCATCACAATGACCTTCAATGATAATATTTTTATTGTTACTTTTCATCCAGCTTGCTTGCGCTTGAAGTGTAGTACGGGCAGAGGTATCAACATCATAACGGTCATATGCAAAGTAAACCGTTGATCCTCCCATAATCGCGTCAAGAGCTTCTTGTGAATCTGGTGCAGGGCCTACGTCAACAGACTCCACTGGAGCTGCTGTCATATTATCATCTGCACTACTTGTATCAACGCTAGATGTATCATCCACCGCGTTGTTATCTGTACTCGCACAAGCACTTAAAATAAGAGCCGCACCGATCAGAATTAAAAACTTAGCATAAAATTTATTTTTTAGCATTTAGTGGTCCTTCACATTAAATATATATTTTTTATTTTTCAAAACTTAAATGATTTCCCTTAAGAATTGACATGTGCAAACAATTACAAAATCCATCGACCTATATAATTTAATAGACTATAACCATTGATTTATAATGAATCAAGCGTCATTCACTCTAAATTACCAGTTAAAACATCATTTTAACAGTGGTGACCACGCAGGATCAGAACCATCGAGCGGCGTTATGACCTGTCTTTCATTATAACCAGTGAGATCAACTGACCATAAATGGGTATCACCGCCACCGCCTTTATTATCATATGGGTATTTTCTATAGAACATCAAAACACGTCCGTTTGGGGACCAAGTAGGACCCTCTTCGAAGAAACTTTCGGTTAAAATTCGCTCGCCTGACCCATCTGGCCGCATCACGCCGATGTAGAATTTACCGCCTGTTTGCTTGGTAAAGGCTATCAAATCACCGCGCGGCGACCACACAGGGGTTGAATAAAGCCCTGTGCCAAAGCTAATTCTTTTGATGTTGCGGCCATCATTATCCATCACATAAATTTGCTGTGATCCACCACGGTCAGAGTTAAAAGTGATATAACGACCAAGGGGTGAATAACTCGGTGAAGTATCAATAGCCGAATGTTTGGTCAGGCGTGTTATTTTTCGCGTCCTAAGCTCCATCACAAAAATATCACTATTTCCTCTTTCTGCTTTTGACATAATTACTTTATTACCGTCTGGTGAAAAGCGCGGTGCAAAGGTCATCCCTGCAAATTCACCGAGCATTTCCGATTTGCCCGTATCAATATTAAATAAATAAACCCGAGGGGTGTCGTTATAAAAAGAAAGATAAGTAATTTCCTGTGATGTGGGGGAAAAACGCGGATTAAGGGTCATATAAGAGCCATCGGTAAGGAATTTATGATTATATCCGTCTTGATCCATAATGGCGAGACGTCTAATTCTATCCAAATAGGAGCCACTTTCAGAAATATAAACAATACGCGTGTCAAAATAGCCATCTTCCCCCGTGAGGCGTTTATAAATAGTATCTGAAATAAGATGAGCAATGCGGCGCCAATTTTTTGGTGCGGTAAAATAACGAAGCCCCGTCATTTGGGTGCCGCCGAGCACATCCCATAACCTAAATTCAACACGAACGCGGCCATCTTCCTCTAATGATGCTGTTCCCGTCAGTAGAGCTTGTGCACCAATGGCGCGCCAATTGGCAAATTGCGGCGATGTGTTTGCATTATCTGATTTAATAAAAGCCCTTGGGTCAATGGCACTAAAAAGGCCTGATCTTTGAAGGTCGGCGGTGACCACCTGAGTGATTTTTTCGCCAATATCCTTGACCGAACCACCAGAAGTCATTTCCTGATCACTACCAACTAAATCGGTCAAAGCAATGGGAAGCGGTGCCACATTCCCTCGCGTTATATCAATTTCAATAACCGCATGAGCCGAAACAATCGCAGAAATAAACCCCACAAAGGATATTATAAATATTTTCAATAATCTCACACCATCTCTCCAGTCTCAAATCTAATTGTCATTATTATCATAGTTGCCATCATTATCATATTAAGACGTCATGCCAAGAGGTCTAAAATTGATAATAACCTCGCGCCATAAGTCATATTTATCTTTAGGTAAATTCAAATCATTATAGGGAGCACACATTAAAATAGCCCGATCAGCGCGATCGGCTTTTGCTCTTAAAGCTTCTTGTCCCACACTATTCATGCGATTACGCCCTTCTATCTCTGGCGGTCGCTCCAAACTGCCATCAAGGGATAAATATATAGTAATTTTAACATTTTCCTTATCCTCACCCTTAGCACCTGCAAGTGGGTTATAGCAATTATCTTCTATTTTCTTCTGAATAGCCGCGCCAAAACTCATGGTTTGACGTCTAATATCCAGCGAGGTCATTTGCTGTTCTTTCTGTTTATATTTTTCAGCAAGTAGTTCACTGGCTTGGGGTTTTTCCTCAATTTTATTGAGCAGTGCCGCAACCCGATCCGCACTAAAGCGGCTCGGCACTTTTGGTCTTTGACGGGGCGTTACAGATGGTGCCTCGACTTTTTTAACGGGCGGCTTTGGTTTTATCGCAGGCTTTTGATTTTCTAAGGGCATGGTTGAGGCCATTTTTGGTGGCGGCGGAGGCATTTCGACCACACGTTGTGATTTTTTCGGTGATTCGGGCTTGTCTTTTTCTGGTTCCGGTAATTTTACCGCTTTTTTCATTTTGGTAAATTCAGAAATATCAACTATTTCCACAGGGATAATTTCCATGGGTCGCACATCATGATTATTAAAAAACGGAATATCCATCGTGGCAAAGACCAAAACCGAGCCGTGGAAAATAACCGATATGATAATCGCCGAGCGCACTATAATCTACCTTTCGCTGTCCGTAACAAGGGCAACGCGGGAAAAGCCATTGCCGTTTAATAAGCCCATGATCTGCATCACACGACCGTAGCTAACAGCTTGATCGCCATGCACATAAATGCGGTCTTCTTTACGGTTTTCAAAAATGACCGAAATACGGGGTACAAGTTGATTGAGTTCTATTTTTTCATCCTGTAGATATATCAGTCCTTTTTCATCAATAGTTATCGAGAGCGACATATTATTTTCCGGCAAGTTTTTAGCTTGGGAATTAGGTAAATCAATAGGAACCCCAACTGTCAGCAGCGGGGCGGTCACCATGAATACCACGAGCAGAACAAGCATCACATCAACAAAAGGCGTCACATTAATTTCGCTCATTTGTTTATGCCTTTTGGAAAATCCAGTGCGTCTGTTACCGCCTGCGTTGATTTGCATTAATGTTACTCCTCATCCATTTGACGCGATAAAATTGTGCCAAATTCTTCTGCGAAACTCTCTAATCTATTGGCGTAACGACCAAGGTCATTTGATATAATATTATAAGCCACCACCGCCGGGATTGCGGCGACCAAACCCATTGCTGTCGCCGACAATGCTTCGGCAATGCCTGGAGCAACCACCGCCAGCGACGAATTATTAGAGGAAGCAATGGATTGAAAACTGTTCATAATTCCCCAAACCGTTCCAAACAATCCTACAAATGGCGCTGTTGATCCTACGGTGGCAAGAACGCTTAAATAATGTTCCAGTCTTTCCATTTCGCGGCTAACGGTCACATGCATGACCCGATAAATTCTTTCTTGAGCGCCCATGGCAATTTTACCGTTGCTTGAGGTAGATGACCGCTGCCATTCACGCATAGCAGAAACGAAAAGTAATGCTAAAGGATGATCAGGGTCATGACGGGTCCGTTCGTAAAGCTCTTCGAGGCTGTTTCCTGACCAGAACTCACTCTCAAACTGGTCTGCCCGTTCCGATACCGTGCGAAGTCTCTTAATTTTATCATAAATAATAGCCCAACACCAAACAGAAGAGGCAAGCAAAATAATCATCACCGATTGAACAATAAAATCAGCCTGTATAAACATACCAAATAGTGAAAAATCCGGAACAGTTGTTCCTAAATCTATCGCTTCTACTACATTACTTGTTTCATCCATTCCTGTTTCCCATTATATGTTTTTCTTATAATAATTTTTCAAATTTCTCTGCAATCAATTTTGGTAATTTTTTAGGTTTACCACTTTTGTCAATGACAGCAATTTTAATAATAGCCTCTATAATACAGATGCCATTTTTAAAAATATCTTGCTGCATTATTATACTAGCACCGCCAAGGTTAATAATTTGCGTTCTCACATTCAAACAATCATCAAGTCGGGCTGATAATTTAAAATCAACCTCACAGCGGCGAACTACAAAGCTCACATCATCTGCTTTGTTATAATGTAGCATCTCTGCTTGATCAATAGCCAACATACCAAGCATTTCAGAACGAGCGCGTTCCAAATATTTTAAATAATTAGCATAATAAACAACACCGCCCACGTCTGTATCTTCGTAATAAACACGAACTGGAAAGATATGTTCATTATTCTTCATAATTCCAGAATGTGGCAAAATTTCAGTCATTTTTACTTTTTTCGTCATTTTCTAAAAGATTAAGCTGTGAGCTATTAAAATTTTTAGGTGTTTTAAGGCCAATATGATCAAACCCATGAGCCGATAACATGCGACCACGCGATGTGCGCTGAACCAGACCCATCTGCATTAAATAAGGTTCTATAATATCTTCGATGGCGTCTCTAGGCTCGCTTAAGGCGGCGGCGAGGGTTTCAATACCAACAGGACCACCGCCGTAACTTTCCCCTATACATTTTAAATATTTATGATCCATTGCATCTAAACCGCGCTTGTCCACCTCTAATCGTCTGAGCGCATCATCCGCAACTTTCGCATCGATAGCACCCCCACCACCAACAAGCGCAAAATCACTGACCCGACGCAGTAAACGTCCCGCAATTCTTGGAGTTCCTCTTGCTCTACGGGCGATTTCCATGGCACCGTCCTTGGTTATATCAACACTGAGAACACGTGCGGCGCGACTGACAATTTTCTCCAGATCATCGGGATCATAAAAATTAAGTCGTGTTGGAATTCCAAAGCGATCACGAAGGGGGGTGGTCAGAAGCCCCGACCTTGTCGTTGCCCCAACAAGAGTAAAGGACGGTAAATCAATTCGAACCGAACGTGCCGCCGGCCCCTCGCCAATGATAAGATCAAGGTGAAAATCCTCCATAGCGGGATATAATATTTCTTCTACTGCGGGGTTAAGGCGGTGAATTTCATCAATGAAAAGAATATCATTTTCTTCTAAATTAGTCAGCAATGCCGCTAAATCGCCGGATTTTGAAATCACTGGCCCTGATGTGGCTCTGAAATTAACCCCAAGCTCGCGGGCCATAATTTGAGCCAATGTGGTTTTGCCAAGTCCGGGCGGGCCGAAAAATAGCACATGATCTAGGGCTTTACCGCGCGTTTTTGCCGCTTCAATAAATATTTTTAAATTATCACAGACTTTGCGCTGACCAATAAATTCTTTTAGGGTAGCAGGGCGAATTGAGCCGTCAAAATCCTCTGAGCGCTCAGAGCCACTGACTAAACGATCTTGATCTTGGTTTTCGGTCATTTACCAAGCTCCTTAAGTCCCAAACGAATAAGCGTCGCCGCATCATCATCTGCGCCTTCTTTAATCACTTTTGTTACCGCCATATAAGCCTCTGCCTGTTTATAGCCAAGATTAGCAAGTGCCGAAATAGCATCGGCCATTGCATGAGAGGCCGCAGATGTATCGCCGCCACCCGAAGAAGGACTAAAGGCAAATTTTGCCACTTTGTCTTTGAGTTCATGGATAATTCGGGTTGCTAGTTTTGGGCCAACGCCGCTGGCACGACCAACTATCGTTTTATCCTGTGCAGCAATAGAATTAGAAAGCTCATCTGGCCCGACGGCCGATAAAATAGCAAGCGCCACTTTGGCACCGACCCCTTGGACAGTTTGAACAAGGCGAAACCAGTCCCGTTCCAACTCAGTAGCGAAACCAAAAAGATGAAAATGATCTTCACGAATATGGGTTTCAATCATCAAAGTCACATCTTCGCCAATTTCTTTTAAAGTGTTGAGCGTTCTTGATGAACAAAATATATGATAACCGACACCGCCCACATCAATGATGCACCAGTCTTCACCAAAACTGTCCAATTTTCCCCTTAATTTGGCTATCATTATTTTTTCCCTTTCATAATGATTTGCGCGCCGCGCTGACCAGAACTCCAATTCCCTTTATTTATAGCATCACTTAATCGTCCATGGGCGCCGCCGCTATGGGCATGACAAATAGCCACCGCCAAAGCGTCCCCTGCATCTTCCCCATTAATTTTAACTCCCGGCAACAATATGCCAAGCATGGCTTTAACCTGTTCTTTGCCCGCATGGCCCGCCCCGACCACGGTTTTTTTAATGTGGTTTGGCGAATATTCACTCACGGGTAACCCCGCCAAGGCGGGCACTAATAATGATATTCCTCGTGCTTGACCCAGTTTTAAAGTGGAATTGGGGTTTTTATTGACAAATGTTTCTTCTACAGCGGCCGAAACTGGCTGCCAATCGATGATAACTTGGCTTAAACCATCATATAGTTGCACCAAGCGTTCGGCCAAAGATAGCTCACTGTCGGTTTTAACAACACCATTAGCCACATGGCTAAGCCGCGACCCTTCAACGTCAATGATACCCCATCCGGTTTTTCGCAGACCAGGATCAAATCCCACTAAACGTTGTTTAGATGCGCTCACTCGCTCAACTTCTCCATCACAGCATCAGGGATATCATAGTTTCCATAAACATTTTGAACATCGTCCAAATCTTCTAGAGCATCTATCATTTTCATTAGTTTTGTCGCAGCCTCCAAATCAAGCTCAATGGTATTTTGCGCTTTCCAAATGAGCTTGGCTGAGTTTGGCTCTTCCTTTGTTGCCTCTACCAACGCTGTTGAAACCGTATTCAATTCTTCCATAGCACAGGTAATTTCATGAATATTTTCGTCTGTCTCAACATTATCTGCCCCTGCCTCAAGTGCCTTTTCAAACATATCATCTGCTGAAATTTTACTATCTTCAAATATAATCTCACCTACTTTTTCAAACTGGTAAGAAACACTACCAGCCTCGCCCATATTACCGCCATTCTTAGCAAATGCCGTACGAATGTCTGTGACAGCGCGGTTACGATTGTCGGTTAAGCTTTCAACAATGATTGCCGTCCCCCCCGGGCCAAAACCTTCATAACGGATTTCATCATAATTATCACTATCACTGCCCTCTGATTTTTTAATGGCGCGGCTGATATTATCTTTTGGCATACTGAGTGAGCGTGCGTTTTGAACCGCTAATCTAAGACGTGCATTTGAATCCACATCGGGTCCACCCATTTTTGCTGCAACCGTAATTTCTTTTGATAATTTACTAAATAATGAGGAACGTTTTTTATCCTGAGCGCCCTTGCGGTGCATAATATTTTTAAACTTTGAATGACCTGCCATCTTATTCTCTCTTAATTATATTAAAAACGTCCATTTTCTTGTATATTTCAACTACCAACCCTTGATAAACCAACGACTGGCATTTGTGAATAACTATTACGAAATATCGGGAAAAGTTTCAATAAGTCGCGAGCCCATACGGATAGGCTCGATCCGTGTTGCCAATCCTGTTTTATTATCTGACTGTACAAATACACCACATAATGTTCCCGGGCCGATGGCCGGACTAAATCGGTCACCACGCAATTTTTTGGTAAAACGATTGATGGGCTCAGCTTTATCCATACCGATAACACTATTATAATCACCGCACATACCAGCGTCTGTTTGGTAAGCTGTACCGCCATCAAAAATTTGGGCGTCTGCGGTTGGAATATGACTATGAGTGCCAACAACAAAGGAAACCCGACCATCAAGATATTGTGCCATGGCCATTTTTTCCGATGTGGCTTCTGCGTGAACATCAACCAATATAAAATCTACGCTCACACCAAGCGTGTGTTTTTTAAGTTCATTATCCACCGCCTTAAAAGGATCATCTAAAGGGTCCATAAACACCCTTCCCATAACATTAATCACCAAAGTGCGTCGTCCGCGTTTATCTTCGACAATAACCGACCCATTGCCCGGGGTGCCGCTTGGAAAATTTATCGGCCTGATCAAGCGTGGTTCTGTGTTGATATAGCTTTTTATATCCTTTTGATCCCAGACATGGTTGCCTGTTGAAATCACATCAATACCAAGATCAAGTAATTCTTTTGATATTTTTTCTGTGATCCCAAATCCTGCAGCGGCATTCTCGCCGTTAACGATAATGGCGTCAGGTTTTAATCTGTCGTTTATTTCCGGTAGCATTTGCGTTACTATATTACGGCCGCTTCGGCCTACAATATCACCTAAATATATAATTTTCACTTATTCAAACCTGTAAATTGTTTTTTCTGTTACCACCATGTCCAATTTTTGATCATGGTGATCTATTGGCAGCGGATCATGCTTTTGACCATCATAAGCTACACCAATCGCAATCAAATTTGGATTATTTTTTCGAAGTTGCTCTAATGTGCGGTCATAATAGCCGCCACCGTAACCCAAACGGTGACCATTTAAATCAAAAGCAAGCAACGGCACAATAACGATTTGTGGTATGACTTGCTCTTGGTCTGATTGCTTTGTGGCAAAGGGGCCATCTGATAATGGTGACTTTAAATCCCAGCTCCGAAATAATAAGGGCTGATCTTTTTCTTGTATAAAAGGTAAAGCAATCGGAAAATAGGCCGCATGTAATGCTTTTAATATTATTAAGCCATCAAGTTCGCTTTTAAGGGGATAATATCCGGCGATAAGCTTGACTTTATCAAGCGGGTCATCAAGCTCTGGCAACATGATCACTTTTGCCGCCACTAACCTTGCGGCCATCTCGTCATTATTAAAGAATTCTTCGCGTTTTTTTAAGGCCGTTTTACGTAAGCTATTTTTATCTGACATTTTATACTTTATTTATTTCTAACATTAAGGTGCGGGACCATTCGGCCGTAAACACTTTTGTATCCTCCAGAACCTAAAGTATAGGTGGGCACCGCGATAATAAGGCCACGGCCCAATCAGAGGCAGCTCCCAATAGAGAATTATCGCCCCGGGGATAAAATGGATTACCAACAAAACAGTACCCGCACCTCTATATGTAAGACCTCTTGAAGAAAACGGCAATGGCAAGTTACAAATGATCTTCACTTTATTGTTAACAAATTATGTCAATTAATCTACTCTCCCTTAAAAAAGAGCAATTTAAAAACACAATTAAAAATACAAAGGCATAAAGTGAATGAATGGTTCGGGCGCAAATAATCATATTCCTCATATTATTCATATCTTCCCCTCCTTTGGTCGCGGTGGTGTACCTATAAAAATTTGCACAGCCATTAATCACTTTGCAAATGCAGCAAAGCATAGCATTATTTCAACAAATGATGATTATGGCAGCCAAAGTATTCTCGATGATGACCTTGATGTTACTGTGCTTAAATTAGAAGGCATAAACGATGGGTCTTTGTTTAGTCGCTTGAAGAAATACCGCCATTTTTTAAAGAATTCCCATGCTGATCTGCTGATCACTTATAATTGGGGATCCGTCGAATGGGCCCTTGCCAATAGCTTTGGGCCGATCATGCGGCATATTCATGTGGAAAGCGGCTTTGGTCCTGACGAAGCAACCGCCACACTAATGCACCGTAATTTATTTAGAAGATTTGCCATCCGTAATATTGATTTTCTTTCTATTCCATCACATACGTTAAAAACAATTGCCCAAACAAAATGGAAGGTGGCGGCGGATAAAATAAAATATATTCCCAATGGTGTTGATATTGAAAAATATTCCACATGCAAGACAATATCTAATATTGAAGGCTTTAATAAACAAGATGACGAAACCATTATCGGTACAATCGCCCCTTTAAGGCCAGAAAAGAATTTATCCAGACTAATCAATGCCTTCGATCAAGCAATCCTTCAAAAACCTACATTAAAAATGCGCCTGATGATAATCGGTGAAGGGGTGGAGCGACCAAAATTA